>JALZWN010000156.1 GCA_023300235.1 Mariniblastus sp. | reverse complement strand
GCGGCTTTGCGGGCTGATTCGATCTGCGAGTTGCGGACAAAGTCGACTGGTTTGGAGATCGGCGTGGTCTTGGCTTATGCGCGAAGCGATTCTAAACGCGTCCCGCAAACCGGTTTGCTGGAACCGTTTGAAGCGATCATCGAAGCGAACCTCGACGCCGATGGTTGGCCGGATGCTCGACTGTTGCCGGAGATCGGCGCGCTGGCGGGTTGTTGGTCTCGGATCGTCGCGATTTTTACCGAGTTAGAACTGGAGCTGGATGGCAACGTTCGAATTCAACTTGAATGGTTGGTTCGGCAATGCCTGCGCTTGATGGAAGCCGATGGTGGTTTGAGTTTTGCTGCCGCCGATGACCGTGTTGACTTGGAGGGTCAGTTGGTGAGTACTTTTGATCAAGCGTTTTGGAAATCGGTTGTTTCGATGTCCGCCGATCCTGACGATGCCGTTATTTTTCAAATGCTGATGGCTAATGGTGTCGCCAAACACACACACACACAGGCAGTTGGTTCGAAAAAGAACCAGGCCAGCAAAGCTAAGTCGTCCAAGCTAACACCGTTGATGGCAAACGAGTTAGTCGATCCGTACAACGTTTCTGAATGGGCGAGTTCGTTTTTGTTGCGAGGGACGTGGAGCCGTAAGTCGCCCCGGGTGGCGGTTGATTTTTCTTATCGAGATATTCAAGCGGGCGTGGCGGCGGAGCAATGTTTTGCTCAAATCTCCCGGAGTCGTTCATTGATTCACGGACAAACGTTGCCAGAAATCATCGTCGACGATCAAGCGGTGCAGCTGACCAGCAATTTTGAATTGGTATGCGAACGGCACGATGAAGACGTCGATTACATGGAACTACAGGCCGAGTTGTCCGATGGCGGTATGCTGAACCGGCAATGGTTATTGGCTCGTTCGGAAGAGTTTTTGTTGGTTGCGGATTACGTTTTGCCGGCGCCGGCTTCGAAAATCCAATATCGTTGTCGATGGCCTTTGGCGGCTGGGATGACCACGTTGGTGGAATCTGAAACTCGCGAGGTGTATTTGCAAACGACCAGCAGTTCGGATCAGCCGCAGAAAATTAAAGCCTTGGTGCTGCCGCTGGCCTTGCCGGAGTGGAAGGCTGAGCCGTTTCCGGGGCAATTGATCGCCGATGCCGATGCGGTTGTTTTGGAACACCAATTCGTCGGCGACGCGTTGTACGCTCCGTTGTTGTTTGATTTGAACCCAAGCCGTTGTCTGAAAAAACGGACTTGGCGGAAGCTAACTGTCGCTGAAGATCGTCAGATCGTTTCGGATGATCAAGCGGTGGCGTTTCGGTTCCAGTTGAGTAAGCGTCAATGGTTTTTTTATCGAGCGTTGGCGTCGATGGGCAATCGTACGTTCCTGGGCGAAAATGTAAACTGTGAGTTTGCGTTCAACCGTCTGCATAAAAGTGGCAAGGTAAGTTCACTGTTCGAGGTGGGGTAAAGATTATGTCGCAACGATTCAAACAAAACATCGATGAAGTAAATGGCAGGATCGCTGACGCGGCGGCAAAAGCTGGCCGGTCTGCCAGTGACGTGACGCTGGTCGGGGTTACTAAGTACGTCGATGCAGAAGTAACGCGTGAGTTTGCTCAGGCGGGCCATCGAGTGTTGGGGGAAAACCGTCCGCAGCAAATGTGGCAGAAGCAGGAGGCCCTAACGGATCTGGACCTCCAATGGCATTTGATCGGCCATCTGCAACGTAACAAAGCCAAGCGGATGGTCGAATTGGCAGTGTTGATTCATTCGGTCGATAGTTTGAGGCTGCTTAAAGCGATCGACGGGTTTGCTGCTGAACAGGGGAAGGTCGCGAAGGTGTTGTTGGAGGTGAACGTGTCCGGTGAATCGGCCAAGCACGGTTTCTCGCCGGGGGAACTGCCCGCGATCGTCGAAGCGGCGGCCGATTTTAACGCGGTGCAAGTCGATGGTTTGATGGCGATGGCGGGTTTGGCTGGAGATCACGTCGATGCGCGACGTGAGTTCGCGTTGTTACGTTCGCTTGCCGAAACGACCGCAGCCAGTGGATTGCCAGGGAACGTGAAAATGCAAGATCTGTCGATGGGCATGAGCGGCGATTTCGAGATCGCGATCGAAGAAGGCGCCACGTTGGTCCGAGTCGGGTCGGCACTGTTTAAGTAGAGTCGTCGGTCACCGGTGCGAGCCGCAAACCGCGGCTATCGCTAAAGCGGATCAATCAACATGCAGGTTCGCAGGATCCGCTAATCTACCTGCGACCAATTTCCGCGTAAGAGCTTAAGCTTGCCCCAGTAAGCGTGTTGCACGTCACCTCGGCGTAGCACGTCGTCCAGCAACGTTTTGTTCGATGGCGTGACGATCCCTTTGTACGAACCTCGGCCGAGAACTTCAATTCGTTCTTTGAAGTCTACAAACTCCGGTCCAAGCCACAGCGTCGATTCTCTTCCTAGCCCGGTGTTGGTGGGTTCAAGCCGGAATAGGTTTTTACGTTTAATGCTGCCCGACATTTTCATAACTTTTGGAAACGGTCTCAAACCAAATAATTCGGGTTCGAGAAGTTTGTTTTCTGGAATGTCGTCCATTTCAAAAAACCAAAAGTAAGAATCTCCCGGTCGCAAAACTTTGGTCTCGAACTCAAACCCCGGTCCGTCGGGCCATTTTCGTTTTTGAGCCGCCATCCATTTGATCGCTTGGGGAATCTCCTCGCGGTAATCGGTGCCAAGCTGCCCTTTGTATTCAATCACCGTTAGGTTGATGAAACGATTGAGCTTGGACTTCAGCCATTTAGTGGCAGCGTCTTCGATTCCGCGTTTGCTAACGATATCCTTTTCGCCGGTGACAATGTACATTGGCAAGCCGACGTGCCGATTGCTTGAATAATGATCAACGTACTTATCAAACGTTCCTGAAAATCCTATCACGCCCGCCCACTGTTCGGGATGCGAAACCGCGATGTCGTAAGCCCCGTTAGCGCCCTCGAAATGGCCTGACAGAAAAACCCTATCCGAATCAATCGAGAACCGCCGCAATGCTTCGCGTAGTCCTTCGTTGACAATGAAATGTTCACGAGTCGTATAGCCAAATTCGCGTTGGCCTTTTCGTCGGTAATCCACCGATACTACAATCAAGCCCTCACGAGACGCTTGGCCATTGCGAACGGCCGACCCAATTTCTCGCGACAAGTTCTCGTTGTAACTGCCGCACCAAAGGTCTAAGTTTTGCTCTAACGGTTGATTGCCGCCCGGCAGTGAAATGATTGCCGGGTACTTGCGGTGCGGATCGTACTCGGTGGGAAGGTGAGCGATGCAGCGGTGGGTTTTGAATCCCGGGTTCGCGATTGTGCCCGGTACTTTAATGAAAAACTCGATCGGTATGCTGCCGTCGTACTTGCTTAGATCTTCCGCGGCAACGGGTTTGCTTTGCTGTAATAACGAATCGATGTAATTGGGATTGCCGGTTTCCAAGTTTTTCAATTCCGCCAAAATCGATGTGCGCCGTGTCTCAGTCGTGGTGTCGGCAAGGTACTCCAAGACCAAACTCTTGACTGGAAATAGCGACTCGACAATTGCCATGTTTTCGATGGCGTTGTTACTGCCAAGAATCCAACCGCTCATCGCGAGTGCGAGTTTCTGAACGTTGGGGATTGAGTTGTCGTCGGCTTTTAGGCGGTAACCGTCCAAGCGTGGCAGACTGACGTCGGTGAGTTCGGTTTGCAGTGATTTCAAAAAGCGGTCGACGACGACTTGTTGTTCAGGCGTAAGGTTGTCAACTGCGGCGACTAGCTGTTTTACTTGTTGTTGGGTTTGGTCGAGGGTAGCTTGTTTTTCATTGCCGACTTGCTTAATCGTGTCAAACTTGGCTCGCATGTCGTCCGAAAATTCGTTGTTGTCTGCAACGGTGGCGAAAGTGGCAGCCAAACGAGTTTGCCCAAGTGCGAGCCGTTTATCGATGTCGCCTAAGATCTGGCGACCTTCGATTTGCAATAGCTCAATGCGTTCTTCTTCGACGCGTTCTTTTTCTTCGGGGAATCGGTTTTTGATCAACAGCAGCTCTTGGCGAGCCAATTTGTAATTTTGAGTTTGGCGAAAAAAATCAGCGATGTCGAAAAAGTCATTGACGTTGTTCGGGTCTGCTTGCCGGACCAATAGGCCGCGTAAAATGTCCGGGTTAATCAAGCTGGTCGCAACCGCCATTCGCCACTGTTTTAAGTTGTCGCCGCTGGTGAGCACATTAACCATGCAATAGCGAGGCGTGATTTTTGTGATTCCTTGGACATAACGGCGGCGATTGTTTTTGCCGTCGCGAATGAAATAATCTCGGTGCCCAAATTCGTTAAATGGGCCAAGTCGGATCAGTTGGCCGGCGATGGCCTCGGAGCCGTTGTATTCTTTTTGAGGAATGTCGAATTCGATTTCGTTACGCTGCGACTCGCCGTCGGCGGTTCGAACGGACGTTTGACCGATGAACACTCGGCGGAGCCCATCGTCAACGACGACAATCAAGTTGCCGGATCCATAAGGCGACAACGCTTTGTAGCCCGCGCTATACTTTTCGATCGTAAAAAGTTCGCCCTCGTGTTGGAGTCCTTTGACGGTCGTCACGACCACCTGCTGAGCGGTCGCAGGCCGTGATGAAATGACGCTCAGGATGATTGCCATTAGGAAAACGACTGCCAAGGGGATTGGGCTTGTTGGCTGCCGTCGGTGGTTTTGCGAAGTCGAAAACGTCAACGGGCGAGGGCTTGGTGGTCGCGTGTTCATTTCGAGCGGCTTGGTTGAAGGTGCTTTTTACTTGAGCTGGGTGACTGCTGAAAACTCAGGCGTGATTTTGGCTGCTTGGGCGAAAGAGCCCACGTTGGCGAGTTCAATCGCGCCGGTTGGCAAGGCAGCTGGGTGGAAGTAGAGAGCCGAGTGGAATTGGGAGTCGACGTGGTGGTTTTTGTGGCAAGGTTTTTGTTTGAGGCGGTTCTTGTTCTTCGACTCGATGGAGGAATGGCTTTACAAACAGTACCGTAAGCATATGACGTAAGGGGAATCGTTGCAAGAAATGACGGTTAGGCAAAGCAAAAAGCGACTTGTGCGGGATTTTGGTCCTCGCTGATAAGAACGGACGAATCGTTTGAGGTCACTGTGCTGCGACGGTCGAATTGTTCAGAATGTTGATGAACGGAGCGATGTCCAAAAAGTCAACGGTTCCGTCGCCATTGCAATCGGCTTCGTTTTGAAAATCTCCAGAGGCAAGAACCCCAATAAAAGGTCCAATGTCAAAAACGTCTACGCCGTCGGTGAAATTGTTAACTGGGTCGCCGCTTCGGTTAACATCTCCGATGCAATACCCGATCTTCGGGAGCACGTTCGTAAGTGATGCAAATCCGAACGTCGGATTCAATCGGACGTCGGGGAACTGAAACACGCCTCGGCTACCCACGGCGACTTCTAAGTCGATCGTTCCATATGGAGATGGGCCGACGTATTCGAAGTCTACACGGGCCATCAAGATAGCGCCGTTGGGGCCGACTTCACTATTGAAACCGGGATCAATTATCGGACTGAATTCAGGGTTTACTCCAAACTCAAGAATGGCAATTGAAAATAATCTTCCCGACCTGCCATCGGCATCGATTGTTATTTCGTGGGAATCAAACCTTCTGCGACCCAAAAGTTCAAGTGTTGGATTGAACGCCTCCCCGCCAGTAAAACGAATTGCGTTCGGGTCGCTTGTGGTGAAATCGAGATCAAGCGCGTCGTAACCGAATAGCCCGTCGGAGAAGAGGTAAGCTGATCCGGTTTCGGGGTCGTTGAAGTTGTTGACGAACGAAGTCGGGGTTGAAATGAGTTCCGTTGGGCTAAGAGACCAAAAAATATCCTGAGCCGACGCAAGAGAGTTGCTGGCCAATACGATCGCGGCGACGATAATGCATTGCTTGAACATGGTAACTGCCTCGTTCATTGAAATTTCGTTTTGAATTTGATTAGGTTCCGCAACCTATCTTTAGGACGCTCACGAATAACGCCACTCAAGTTACCATACCTTCTTTTGCGTTCAGTTTCGCACCTAATTGTGTCACTGCTTGCTTCTTTTGGGATTGTTCTGGTTGGTTGTTTGCGACGGCAAGACACGGTGCGAGGTGGTAAAGCGTTGCGTCGAGGTCGCTGCAGTTGAGCTATCGCCGAAGTCAAATGCATTTCGTAAAATTGAAGATTAGCATGTAGGCCGCCGGTTGCGTCTGCTGGCTTTTTTCGGGCACGTGACGTTTCAAAAAAACAACTAGGATTAAAGGTGAAGTCGATGACGGATGGACAGCAAACATCATGGATGTCTCATCGGTGGCCGATCATGGTGGTCTGTCTGTTGTCGGTGGTTTGGTGTTTGACTTACGCAGTATTTCGCAGTCGGATAGACAACCAGTGGGTTCAACAAAATGGTGGCGGTGTTCCGTATACTGTGTTTTGGATATTGTTGGCGGGTGTGGTTTGGCCGAGCAAGCAAATGGCGTTTCGGATTTGTGTTTTAGCTGTGCTGGTGATTTGTGGTTTGGAATTTTTTCAACTGTACAATCCAGAGCCCTTGGCCTCGTTCCGCCGGACGCGGTTCGGTGCAGCTTTGTTAGGTAGCACCTTTGTCTGGGCCGATATCCCGCCATACTTTATTGGCGGCATGATTGGTTGGCCGGTCCTGAGGATTTTTGGGTCGAGAAATGAAGGGAAGGCGACAATTGAAAACGAACCGGAGTGATTGTTTAAAGGTGTTAAACGGCCATGCGGATTGGGCTTCAAATGCAGTCCTGAAAACTCATCATGCATCAACACAGGTAGACACAGATTTAGTGT
>JALZWN010000155.1 GCA_023300235.1 Mariniblastus sp. | reverse complement strand
GTATGGCAGAGTTCCTAGCTGCGTGGTCAAAGGAAGTGGATTTAGTGGGTGTCGTGGGTGATCAGCCAAGTGTTGAGGAGTCACCCGAAGCGCCAGTTGAGGATCCGATGAGCGATGGTGGTTCGCTGAGTTAAGGAGAGTTGTTTTAAGGCGTGTTGGTTTAAGCTTTTTAAGCCAAGCTGAACAAAGGTGCCGTCAGCAAGAAACTGAATGTCGCCTTTTACTCGGTAAAAGAGCGCTCTTTCACAGTGCAGGTCATTTTTTGAATCTAGGTGTTCTGGTCGTCCGGCGCTTTTTAGGCTTCGCCAAATCGGTTCACAGGATCGTCTCCGCAACGCCATCGCTCACCATCACCCCACGCCGAGTCAACTTGCAGACGCCGTCAGCGATCTCGATCAATCCCGATCCGATCAATAGCTCTTGTGTTGCTGCGGGCAAGGTAGAATCAAACTCAACGCCAGTCATCGTTTCTAGGGCTGCGATGTTGACGCCACGCAGCAACCGCATTCCAACGACCAATCTTTCGCGTGCCGCGGCAATGCCGGTCAGTTGTTCCGTTTGCGCGATCGGACTTTCGTCGGATTCCAAGCGTTTCATGTAAGTCAACGTGCTTTGATGGTTGGTGGACCGCACGCCGTCGACAAACCGCGACGCTCCGGGACCAAACGCCAAGTAGTCATTGCCGTTCCAGTAGCTTTGGTTGTGCCGACACTGATGACCAGCGGTGGAGAAACTCGATAGCTCGTATTGCTGCCAACCCGCTTCACTGGCTTGGTCGAGTCGTGCGATTGAATGCTCGTACATGTCCGCGCGTAAATCTTCATCGGCGACGGTCAGCCCGCCGCGTTGCAGGCGATTCCAAAACTGAGTGCCCTTTTCGTAAGTCAGTTCGTAAGTCGACAGGTGATCGGGCTGTAGAGTCAAGGCTTCGGCCAGATCCGTTTGCCACTGCTCAAGCGTTTCTTCGGGGGCGGCGAAAATTAAATCCATCGAAACGCTGTCCACCGTCGCCTTGGCAAGTTCGACCGCTTTGGCCACGACGTCTGGCGAGTGGTCTCGTTCGAGCCGTTTGAGTTTTTGCGAGTTGAGCGATTGAACGCCGAGGCTGATCCGGTTGACGCCCAGTTTCAGTAGAGCCTCGATTTTCTCTTCAGTGATATCGCTCGGGTTACATTCTGCAGAAACTTCGGCATCATCAATCAAAGAGAATCGCTCGCCGACGATGGCGGCCAGGCGTTGCAGCTGATCCGGGCTCAGGTGGCTTGGCGTGCCTCCGCCGAAGAAAAGCGTTTCCAGTTCGACGGATTCGGGCAGCTGCTGGATCTCGGTTTCCAGGGCATTGAGGAACCGATCGACCAAGTGGTCTCGTCCTGCAATCAGGGAGAAATTGCAATAGCCGCATCGGTGCCGACAGAACGGAATATGAATATAGGCAGATCTTGATGGCACGGGATTGAGAGGTTTCGTTTTGGAATGCCAACGTGAGGTAGATCGACGATGATCTAGCTTTGAACGGGGGCAGTTTCTGGCTTAGGCAATCTTTTCAGCACAGCAGTATTTTTTCAAAAACAGACTTGCACTGGTGTTTGAATCTGATGTTGCGTTAAACTAGCGGCTGAAATTAAAAACCATCAGATCAACGAATGCTAGAGAGGGCCCTATGAGTGCTGTCGCTAAACCAGATAATTCTCTTGAAAACACAGTCTTTGGTCACGAACCAGGGCTTTTTCTGCTCTTTTTCACGGAGATGTGGGAGCGTTTCAGCTACTACGGTATGCGAGCCCTGTTGGTCTTGTTTTTGATTGGTGAAATCGCTGGCGGTGGTTGGGGATGGAGCCGTAAAGAAGCACTTGAACTGTACGCGTTATACACAGGGCTTGTTTATCTGACACCAATCCTTGGTGGAATTGTGGCAGATAAATTACTGGGATACCGGAACGCGGTGATCCTGGGTGCTCTACTGATGACGCTGGGCCACGGTGCGCTGGCCTTTGAGACACCTACCATGTTCTACACAGGGTTGGGGTTGCTGATCTTCGGAAACGGATTTTTCAAGCCGAACATTTCGACGATCGTCGGGCAGCTATACATCAATAACGTGGAGAAAAAAGATGCGGCGTACACGATTTTCTACATGGGCATTAATGCAGGAGCGTTTCTTGGGATTCTGCTCTGTGGTTTTGTCGGAGAGCAGATCAGCTGGAGCCTCGGCTTTGGTTTGGCTGGAGTCTTCATGCTGCTGGGCATGATCATGTTTTTCTTGGGGCAATCGATTTTTGGTGAAGTGGGCAAGAAGGGGTCAACTGAACTGTTGGCAAAAAATAGCAATGAGCCAGAAGCCGAACCTGCGGTTGTGAAAGATCGTTTGATCGTTGTGGGAGTGCTGGCGTTTTTCACGATTTTCTTCTGGCTGGCGTTCGAGCAAGCTGGCGGTTCGCTCACAATTTTTGCCAAAGACTATACCGGTCGTGTTCTGACTGGAAACGCTCACATGGCCTTTGTTATTACTAACACGTTTTTGACAATCGCACCGTTGGCGATCGTAACATGGGTACTGTTTAAGCTCTGCCAAAATACTTATAGCCGCATTCCGTTATCCAACATCGCGATTGGAATTAGCTTTGTTCTGATCTGGATCACCGCGATCTTCATGCTTAGCCGCCAGTTCAATAGCCGCTCTTATGAGATCACTTATAGTGTGGCCAGTGAGGAAGGCGAAGCCACCGACTACGTCCGAACGGTCAACACCATTAATGATTATGAAGATGGAGCGACTGTTTATATTCTGGACAAAGACAAAAAAGGAGGAGCAGGAAAGCTTCAGGTTCTTAATGCTGATGTCGCTGATAAATATGAGACAAAAATCAGTGCGATCGTAAAGCGGGAAAAGCAAGCGGAAACGGAAGTTCCGGCGAGTTGGTTCCAGATCTTGAACTCGTTTTTCATCATCGCCTTTGCTCCGTTGTTCTCTAAGATTTGGGAGAGCCGCTTTAATCCTTCTGCTTCGTTTAAGTTTGCTTTAGGTATGATTCTGTTGGGGCTTGGCTTCGGTGCAGTGGCTTGGGGAAGTTCAACCATTCCCAAAGGAGCTGACTCGGCAAGCGTTAGCCTTTGGTGGTTGGTACTCGCGTACTTATTTCACACTCTCGGTGAACTCTGTTTGTCACCCGTTGGCCTGTCTTACGTCAGTAAGCTTGCACCTGCTCGATTGGTAGGATTGATGTTCGGCGTTTGGTTTGGTGCCACCGCCGTCGCTAATTACTTGGCGGGTTGGACAGGAAGTTATATCGACTCGATCTCTGAACAGATTGGTCTTGTTGGCTTCTTCCTGATGTTTACCGCAATTCCGATTGTCGCCGGTCTGGTCCTGATCGCGTTGGGCGGTTGGATCAAGAAGATGATGCACGGCATCGAGTAAAGTTGCCAAATCTAAACGCCCCGAATCCGGGGCGTTTTTTTATGCAATGCCAAAGACCCGCATCGCGTTGGCAGTCGAAAGCTCATCAAACTCGTTTGCCGTAGTGCCGCGAACGTCCGCCAAGCAATCCGCGGTGTGGCGGACTAAGGACGGTTGGTTGGGGCGAGTGCTGCGGTGAGGATGAGGCGATAAGTACGGCGAATCGGTCTCGATTAAAATCCGGTCGTCGGGGATCTTCGCGGCTATCTCGCGGAGTTCGTGTGACTTCTTGAACGTCACCATGCCGGCAAAGCTGATGTACATTCCGAGTTCTAGTGCTCGCTGAGCGGTGCTCCACTGCCCGGCAAACGAATGCAGGATTCCGATGATCTGGCCGTCGCGTTGATGTTCGTTCAGCATCGCTAGAATGTCCGCGTCGCAATCTCGCATGTGGATCACCAACGGTTTTTTCGTTTCAAACGATAGCTCGATGTGTTTGGCAAACCAAGTTCGCTGCAGTTCGATCGGCACGGTGTCCCAGTAGCGGTCCAAGCCGGTTTCGCCGATGGCGACCACGCGTTCATGCTGAGCCAACGTTTGAATCTCGGCCCAGTCGGCGTCCGTTGCTTGGTGGCAGTCGTTTGGGTGCACGCCGACGGCAGCGTAGATCTGCGAATGAGTTTTCGCGAGCTCAAGGCAGGCTTTGCTGCTGGCTAAGTTGGTGCCAATGGAGGTGATGCCCTGCAGGTTCTGTTCGGCGGCGTTTTGTAGGACTTCGTCGAGTTGAGATTCGAGTTGCGAGCTAGACAGGTGAGCGTGGGTGTCGAATAAAGGCACGGGGATTTTCGAACGTTTGCTGTAAGGGATGAGTGGGAAAAAGATTGCGGTTTTGCAGGACGCAGTGTAAACGCTTTTTAGTTTTAAACCTATGGACGAAGGCAGCCAAGTTGGGCCAATCAATTTTACAAATTAGAGAGGTCCGATAAGTGGTAGCCCGACACGTGAGCGATGGTTTTTACGGAGGCCTTGCCAACGGGTTCGTTGATTTAAGATACTTCAGCGAAGCTGAAGAAATGTGGAGTTGGGCTTCCAGCCTGTCTTACGCGCTGCCCCCCATGCAAATGATAGGCTAGAAGCCCATCACCACAGTTCCTCGCTGACGCGTCGGGCTACCATTTGCTCTTGCTGATGCGTCTGTTGACTTAGTCATTCGCAGATAGTCGCCTTTCACTCTGTGAAAGAAGCGTTTGCATGGGGCGCAATCAGGATCGCATTTCTACAAAGCTAAGGTGCACTCGACAGGTCGCTCATCCAGTCGCTCCGGTGTAGTTCTTTGGGTAAACGCCGGCGGTTTATTCAGAGCCAACCGCTTTGTGACGGTCCACCGAAGGTAGCGCTACTTTCACAGAGTGAAAGGCGACTATGGGGGGGCGCCAGCGCGACGTGTACCGGAACACCCAGTTTCAAAAACTGATTTGCCTTGGCCGACTGATAACGGTGGCCTGCCGGATCGTCGTTAAGCTTGAATACGAACTAGGGTGTAGGTTAGTTGGGCGCTGCCAAAAAGATTTCTCCGCGACCGTCGTTCAACCGATCGCCGTGGAAGACCTGATAGGGGTGGTCGAGCAGGTTAAGTTGGTCGGGCGAAAACACGGGCTGGCCGTGAAGCGTTTGCGCGGCGAGCCATTTTTTGAGCGGCTGGAATATTGGTACAGTGTTGGTTGCGCCAGTGCTGAACGAGGGGAGCAGCCAATCGTTTTCTTTGATTGTTAATGTGGCTTGCGGGTCAGCGGCAGCGATGATGGTGCCGCGTTTCATCCCGGCGCCCGGATGAGGACCACAGCCTTGCAGGCAGATGATCGTGCCGGCCAGCATGTTCCAGCCGACCAGCTTGCCGGTCTGCTTTCCAACCACGATCGTGCCTCGCCGCATCCCCTGCCCTAGCCCGTTGCCGGCGGAACCTTGAATGAAAATCTGTCCGCGATTCATGCCGATCTTTTCGCCGTTGAACCGGCTGCCGGCGTGGTTGCCGACGTCGCCGGAGACGATGATCGATCCGCCGGTCATTTCGGCTCCTAGGTAATCGTCGGCGTTGCCGATCACTTCGATTCGTCCGCCTTGCATCTGCCAGCCAGTTTGGAGCCCCGTGTCGCCACGAACCAACATCGTGCCGGTGGTCATGGCGTGGCCAATTCGATTGACTCGTGACAGACCGTTGCTGCCAGGGCAACCGGCCCACTGGATGGTTGAATCTTCCGCTGTGCTTCCGCTGATATCAAAGAAGTCTCGCAGCGGTTGTTGCTGCTTGCCACACCAGACGAGATGATCGCCGATTTGAGTCGTGTTTGCGCCGGCGAAGTTTTCCGGCAACACCGAGTCGACATCGATGGGCAGTGAGAGTTGCTTTTTTAAGGTTAGCGTTAACATGCAATTGACGGTCGGCTGGACGCAGCGAGGGAGTGGATTTATGAGCCGTTGGAAGAGTCGCTGAGGGAGTCGCCGGCGATGACCGCGGTTGCGTTGCGTCGCCGCTTGCAAAGACTTGAGCAATCGGGCCTGCGGCTCAATTCAATGTTTCAGTGCGTTTGATAAATTTACAACCACTCCATGGCCAGGCGGTTACTTCTTCCCCATCGCTCGTTTACGGTTAAAAAAATCGGTCAGCAGTTGGCCGCATTGAACGTCCAGGACCCCGCCGATGATTTCGCATTGATGGTTCAAGCGTTGGTCGTTGAGCAATTGATACATGGACGCCACGCCACCGCCTTTGGGTTCGCTGGCTGCATAGACGACTTGCGGGATGCGTCCTTGCAAGATTGCTCCAGAGCACATGATGCACGGTTCTAGCGTCACGTATATCGTGCAACCTTCCAAACGCCAGTCGCCAAGGGACTCGGCCGCTTGAGTGATCGCGATCATTTCGGCATGGGCGGTTGGGTCGCGAAGTTGTCGGCTCAGGTTGTGTGCCGCGCCGACGATTTGTTGGTCGTGAACGACCACTGCACCGACGGGGACTTCGTCAATCTGCGCCGCGAGCTGAGCCTGTTGGAAGGCTCGCTGCATAAAATGGCTGTGTGGGAATATCTCGAGATTCATACGATTGGACTACTGTTTGGACGGTTGGTTGGGGGCGGTGGTTGTTTTGGTGGGTTTGACGATCTGTTGCAGAGTCAGCTTGCGGATTTCGGCTTGGGTTTGAAAAGTGCATAAGCCGAGCGGTGTGCAGAGTTCGGTGTCGCCTCGCAATGAGAGTTCTTTGCCGACGATGTTTTGGTAGACCACGCAATCGTTGTCAATCCAACAAATGATTCGGTCGGGCAAAACGCGAATGCGAATTTCGTACCAGCGATTGTCATCGAAGCTCATCAGCCGAGTGGTTTCGTTGGAAGAGGCATCTTCGTTATCGATATTGGACAGTCCGACCGTCGCCCCAGCCCACCCGGCGACGATGAAGCAGCAGTGGCTGTCATTGACCGGGAACACCGGGCCGCAGAAAAAATCGATGCCGTCGATGCGTCGGGCCTCCATCCGAAGTTCGTAGTGGTTGGTCGGCAGCTCGGCTCCATCCCAGTAGATGCCAGTCAGGGTTTCGCCGCTGCCAATGGTGAGCGTGCTGGCGTTGACGGACGATTCGCCGCCGCCTGCGAAATCGATGGTATCCCAATCTCCCAATCCCGATTCCGCCAACAGATCCTTCGGTGGGCCGGCGAATTCGACTTGCATGCCCGTGGGGATCGGCGGCAGGTCAGTTGCCGCTTTCGCTGGGGCTGTTTGGGCCGTAAGTGGCTGGCAGTCTGCGCCGTACGCTACCAGCAGGCCTAGCGTAATGATGCCGGCGAGCCCGGCAGGGGATAAAAAACGAGGAATTGCGGACAACGGCATTGCTTTACGGAGGTTGGGAATCGTCGATTGGGTGACAATGAATTATACTGCAAACTCAGATCTTAATTTTCGGATCTGTCACAAAATTAGTTTGGCGAAAAAATGCAAATTCAATGGTTCCCCGGGCACATGCATAAGGCTCGGGTGCAGATGAAAGAAACGATTCCCAAAACCGATCTGGTGATCGAGGTTTTGGATGCACGGATCCCCTACAGCAGCGAAAACCCGATGCTGGCGGAACTGCGTGGGGACAAGCCATGTTTGAAGATTCTGAATAAGGCGGATTTGGCTGATCCGGCGATGACGAAGGTTTGGTTGGATTACTTTCAAAATCAAAAAGGAATCCGCGCCCGCGCGACGACGACCACCGACTTTCATACCATCGGCAATCTGGCTCAGCTGTGCATCAAGATGCTGCCGCACAAAGGCGAAGGCACTTCGATCACGACCATGATCGCGGGGATTCCGAACGTCGGTAAGTCTACGATTATTAACATGTTGGCGGGTAAGAAGGTCGCACGAACGGGGAATGAACCGGCGGTCACCAAGGGGCAGCAGCGGATCAACATCGGTGATGGTGTGACGTTGCTAGACACGCCGGGCGTGTTGTGGCCGAATGTTGAAAACATCGCCAGCGGCTTTCGGTTGGCAACGATCGGTTCGATCAAGGAAACTGCGATGGACTATGCCGATGTGGCGTTTTACATCGGAGACTTTATTGTTCAGACTTATTTTGACCGGTTGGCGGATCGGTTTGGTTTGACCGAGCGTCCGCACGACGCTAGCGAGTTGGTGGAAGCGATCGGCCGGCGGCGAGGGTGTTTGGGCCGAGCGGGGATCGTGGACATTGATCGGGCGTCGAAAATTTTTGTGACGGAACTGCGAGC
Organism: Mariniblastus sp.; assembly: GCA_023300235.1. Lineage (GTDB taxonomy): Bacteria > Planctomycetota > Planctomycetia > Pirellulales > Pirellulaceae > Mariniblastus. Next base: position 8,794 of record JALZWN010000155.1, on the reverse strand, counting down.
TGGAAAACTGGGGCCGTTGACGCTGGAGTCGCCCGAGATGATGGAGCGGGAGGTCGTCGAAACGGCGAAGCGAATCGCGGAAAAGGAAGCGGCGAAAGAGGCGAACAGCCGGAAGCGTAAGGCTGCGTTTCGTGAGAAGAAGAAAGAACGCAAGAGCGGTGGGAAAAGCGGCGGGAAGAGCGGCGGCAACAGCAGCAGTAAACGAAAACGCTGACGTTAAGTTCGAAGTGGCTCGATAGTCTGTCGAGCAGAAATGTTGTGGATGAGCCGGATTGTTGTGCTGAGCACCGGTCAACGTCGGCTGAGCACCGGTCAACGTCGGCTGAGCACCGCTCAACGCCGGCTGAGCACCGGTCAACACGGATCTCCAAACAAAGATCCGTGTCTATCACTGTTCATCGGTGGTTATAGAATTTCCACGGCTCCCAGAGCGTACTAGCGATAACGATTGGGTTTGTCGAGCTGAGTGGTTTCGTTGGAGCTAGGTTTTCAATTAAGCCGCGTAGCTTTTGCCGACGCGTTGCTTTTCGTTGTAGAAGAACCGTGCTTGTGAAACCCAGTCGTCGCGTTCGATACGATCTTTGAAAGTTAGCAGTAGCGAGAACTCTTCGATCGCTTCTTGCGTCCATTCCATGATTTGTTTGAACGTGTAAATGCCGTAGTCGTTCAAGCGAGCTTCCAAAACAACGGCGATGCCTGAGATGCGTTTCAGGTCGTCTTGCTGCTTTGGAGCTTCGGTGTAAACAAGCCCGCGAGTGGCGTGTTTGCGAACCGGGCCGCCGTACTCGTCGTCGTATTGGTCGTCACGTTTGTTGCGAATTTCCATCGCCTCGGTGAACGAAATCACTTTCGCGTCCGGTTCGGCGATGGTGCGGTAGTTGGCAAGTCGAGCCAAGACCGCTGCTCGTTCGCGGCGGAGCGAGCGAATCGTTTCTTCGCTGGCGCTGAGTTTGCTTTGCAACGTTTCGATTTGATCGTCACTGCGGCGGGCGTCGGTGGTTTGGCTATCCCACTTCGCTTGCAGTTGCTCAAGTTCGGTTTGCAATGTTTTGTTGGCCGTACTGGCTCGTTCGTATGCGTGACGTAACTGTTCGAGTTGCTCGGACAGTTCGCCCCGGTTGGCGTCACGCGATTGAATCAACGCCTCAAGTTCGCTAATGCGTTGGCAAGAGATTTTGAGTTCTTCGGTTTCGTTTTTAAGTTCGCCAACGGTTTCGCGAGTAGCTTTGAGTTCGATGATCGTGGTGCCCAGACGTTCCTCGGCGTGGCCAAGCTGAGCCAGCAGGCCGTCTCGTTCGCCGGTCACGCTGGCGATTTGGTCCGACAACGCATTTCGCTCGTTCGTGAGGTCGAGGACTTGGGTGGAAAACTGAGTCTGTCTGTCGCTCAGATTTGTAATTTTATCTGAGAATTCGTTTCGCTGGCCCGTTAGTCCGACGACTTGTGTGGCAAGGTCGTCTCGTTGCTCGGACAAACGAGTGATTTGATTAGAAAAGAGGTCTCGCTCTTCGCTCAGCTGAGAAATTCTAGTGGTGAATTCGTCGTGCTGGCCTTCGAGCGTCACGATCACAGCAGCTCGTTCGTCACACAACAACGTGAGTTCGTCGCATTGTTGGGCGAGAGTTTCGGATCCTTCGCACACAGTGGTGTACTTTGTGCTTAGGTCATTGCCTTCGACGACCAGTGAGTCAATTTTTTGCTGGTGATTTTTCAGCAGGCTGGCCATTTCGAGTTCTGCGGCTTCTAGCTGGGCAGCCATTTGATCGCGTTGGGTGGTCAGCTGAGTCATTGCGACAGTTTGTCGTTCGCTGGCGACGGCCATCGATTCTTGAAGTTCACTTTCAACTTGTGAGCGATGGTTTAGCTCTAGCTTTAGGTCTTCCATGGACCGCTCGTATTTCGTGCGCAGGCGATGGATGGTCGCTTCTTGATTGTCGATGCGTTGTTGCAATCCGCTAGAAACGTTTTTCGCAGCTGCTTCGGCGGTCAAAGCCTGGTCGCGTTGAGCGACGACGTTGGTTAAACGCTCGGTCGCCGTTTGAACGGTTTCACTGAGCGATGTCACTTGAGGCTTCAGCGATTCCAGTTCGATGACTTGTTCGACCAACCGCTCGTTTTCGATATGCAGTTGGTTGGATTCTTTCTTGAGGTTGACGATCGAATCTTCGGCCGTTTGGTGGGCTGATTCTGCGGCAACGCATTTTGCGATGGCAGCTTGTAGTTGGTTGTTGTTGTCGGCCAACGCTGTTTCAACCGAGACGTATTCTTGTTCGAGGCCTTGTGCGTTATTGGTGGCGGTGGCCAACAGGGCTTGCTGGTTGGCAAGTTCGGCTTGCATTTTGGCGACTTGGATTTCAGCTGCTTTGAGTTTTTCGGCGAGCTGTTTTTTGTCGTTGTCGGCAGCGGTGAATTGGGTTTCTAGTTTCCCAAATGCGACTTGGGATTTGGAATGCTGCTTGCGCCACTTCTCTTCGGTTTCGGCGACTTTGGTAGAAAAATCTTGAAGCTGGCGATGCTGAGCGTCTTCGAGTTCGACACGAGTTTGCTTCTCTGTGCTCAGATCGGTTTGAACGTCGGCCAAGCGTTGCGATTTGACTCTTAGGGCTTCTTCGAGTTCACCGCGTTCGTGGTCGGCTTGCCGGCGAGACTCGGTCCAGTCGTCGCAGAGGGCTTGCAGCGTTTTTAGCTGGCCCGTTTGACGAGTGAAATTCGTGTCGATCTTGGAGTGTGAGTCGTGGGCGAGTTTCAACGAATGACGAATGTTCTCGTTTTCGCGGGTTAGCTCGCGCTGCCGTTGATCGTCTTGGGTACGATCGCGGAAGAACAATAAGTATCCGACGTAAAAACCTAGTGCTAGGCAAGCGAAGGCTAAGAAAATAGTTTCGATGTAAGGCATGACAACTCCGTTGCTTTCCAGCGAACGTAATAACGTGAAAAGGCTTGCCAAAAAAAATGCGGCAGCTTCTAACGTTCGAATCGGCCTCTACAATCGGTTTCTTCAGTAAAAGTGTCATAACCGGTAAAGTTTAGTCCGGCTGCGGGGGTTGATAGCAGTTTGACGCTGGCGGCTGAGAGGCAAGGTTGGAAGACGCATGCCTTGCGGCTTTGCTCGTCAGCGGGAGATGGGATGGTTGTTTGAGCTGCTAGCACGAGCTTGGCCGTTTGCGGGCGGAAGCTTATCTCCTGGGTGCTTCCGGGGTTTTAGCGGCAGGTCGAATTTTTCCGGGTGCTTTACTAGCCGAGTGGGTGCCATGCTTCAGGGCTTGGAGGGTAACAGTATCTACTTAGTGTCGGCATGCTTACGCGTGCGATGTGGTTTTGAAGACGTTTCGTGAGCATGTTTTTTATGGGGCCTTGTAGGGTCAGTTCATTTTGAATCGCGTAAGCGTGGCACCCTCGTTGGCATTGGGGCAGGTTATCTAAATGCTGCCAGTTCATACCCGCCCATTAAATTACCGGAAGAACCATCTGCTCACGACTCCTCCAGTCGCTGGCCTGCTACTTCCTGCCTGCGGTGCCTTGCAAAATGACTTGGGTGTTTTCGAGGGTCATGACGTAGCCTTGAATGCAATCGGGGTCGATCTCCAAACCTCGCTCGATGTATCGCAGGAAAGGGTCTTGTTTTTTCAACGGCCAAACCGGCGCGTATTGGAAGCTGACTCGATGCGTGTCGCCGGGCTTGAGTTCGACCAGGGAGGGCCGAGCGATTTTGTCGATGCTGAATAGGAACGGTCGTTGGCTCGCGTTGGGGCCGTTGTAGTTGCACTTAAGCTGCCCGTAGACTCGGCCATCAGGGCCGATTTCGAGATCGTTTGTCACGACTTCAAAGTCAGCGTTGCGTTTGCCGGATTCGACTGCGTAGGCCAAACCCAGCGTGAGCAAGCTGACGACAATGAAAACCCAAATGAGGCGGATGCGAAGCAAGGTTGGGCTCGGAGGAAGAAAGTTAGTTTTTTGCTTCGTTGGTTTGGCGAGTCTTGTCTTGGATGTACTTGGCAAGCATCACCAGGCCGGTCACTTGGAAGTGAGTGCGGTCATCTTAACGAAGTTTTCTTTGGATCGTTGTATCACGTTGTCGTCAGTGGCTCGGTCTAGCGTGTCGATAAAAACAGGCTTTAGTTCTTGTTCCTGAAGCAACGGTTGAAGACGTTCGGCGAGAGCTTGCAAACGCTGAGGGAGCAAAATGAACTCGGGTGGGGCCGCGGGCGATGTTTTGACGAGGTCCGTTTTGGCTTGGGCGAGCGTTGTGTTTTCGTTCCAATTAAAATGCAGGTCGTCGACGCCAGCCGCGCGCGTTAGGAACTTCAGTTCCGGCGTGGCCGAATAAACCGAAACCGATGGAGCGGGCTTAACCGAACGTACGATCGCTTTGAGTTCGGCAGTAACCTTCGCAAGGTTTGCTTTGAAATACGGTGCATCGTCGGGGCGTTGTTTGCATAACTGTTGGGTGATGTAGTTGGCTTGTTTAATTAGCTTGGCTGGATCCAGCCACGTGCGGCTCACCATGGTCGGGTGAGAATGTTCGCCCTCGGGGCCGTGGGAGTGGACGATCTGGATGTCGGTGACGGCAATGAAGTCGGCCAGCGATAGGCCTTGTGATGCGCTTTCGACGACTTTGGATGAGGGCAGCGAAACGGTTTTCATCCAGTTGGCATACGGCGCTGCGATGCCGTTGCAAATGATCAAGTCGGCGGCTTGGATTTCGGCGATCGTTTCGCGGTTTGGACGCCAACGACTGGGGTGATCTGAATCGCCAGCGGGAAAGTTCACCGTGTACTGGTCGCCAACGATTTGCTGTGTCAGCCACTCCAGCGGGTAGCTGGTGGTGACGATGGTGTTGGTGGATTGGTCTTCGGAGTCGGTTGATGTTTGGTTCGTGGATTGATCACCTGACTGACAGCCGATGGAGAGCATTAGGATTGCTCCGCAGGTCAGCAACAGACGGCAGACGTTACCGAAGTTCAGACGCTGGTTTAGTGATGAGGTTTTGTCGAGTTTAGAGTCGATCGAGAGCACTGTTGGGGTATCCGATTGGAGGCTGCAATTGAACGCGATTCAAACGCATTGGAGCGGTTGCTGCGGAAGATTGGCGAGATGCGGGGCACATTCACAGAAAAACCATGTAAAACGAGCGTCCCGTTGATTTTAGTCATGGAAGCAGCCGATTATTGGGTAAAGAATCGGCTTTCCGATTCAACGTTGGCGGAATACGATTGGTGTACTACTTTTTAACCGCAAGCAGCTGGCTTTCCAAGACTTGTCCTGATCGCTGATTGGGATGGGGGGGAAGTTGTTTGTTTGACGAAACGTGGAAGCGACCGATCTTGTTTCTCCGTTGTTTTGGACCACACGCAAACTATCGGCTAAGCAACAATTAAAACATGGGCATCTTCGACAAGCTTTTCAGTAGCGACAAAAAAGGTCCATCTCGGCTGGACGTGGCAACGCGTTTTCGGCTCGACCGACAATCCACTGCCGGCACGATGTCGACCTTTCGCGTGGCGAAAGAAATTGGTACCGGCAAGTTATTTGGAATCAAGTTTTTGGACTCTGAAAAAACGGCTTATTTTAAAAACCGATTCAAGGGGTTGAAGAAACCCACCGAAGGCCAGATCGCGATGCAGTTCAAGCATCCCTTGATCGTCGAAACTTTCGAGTTTGGCAAAACCGTTGCTGGCGAAGAGTATATCTTGATGGAGCACTTGCCGGGTGCGGGGTTGGATTATTTGTGTCGGAAAAAAGACGTGAAGCTGTTTGGTTCGCATCGCATGAAATTGATACGCCAGATGGCTCAGGCGCTTCAAGCGGTGCACGATGCAGGTTTTATTCATCGTGATGTTTGTCCGCGAAACTTTATCTGCAGTAAGGATGCTTCGTCGTTGAAGCTGATCGACTTTGGTTTGACCGTGCCTAACGAGCCGGCTTATCGAGCCCCCGGCAATCGAACCGGTACGCCGCAGTATATGGCGCCTGAGATCGTGCGGCGTCGATCGACGGATCATCGTTTGGATGTGTTTTCTTTTGGCGTCACCGTTTATCGCATGTTAACTTTCGTGCATCCGTGGGGGTCCACCGACACGACCGGCACCACTGCACTGGCTCATGACAGCACCGCTCCCACGCCGATCATTGACCATGTGCCTAATCTGGATCCTCGGCTGGCAGAGGCGGTGATGAAGTGTATCGCCGCTAAACCGGATGATCGTCCTAGTTCTTTGAAGAAGTTTCTGTTGTTGATTCGAGATGTAAAACGAGAAATGGGAGCTTGAGAAATGAAATTCGACCATCGCTCGATTAGTTTTTTGTCTCGTTGGAAGCAAGTTTCCAGCTGGTTGTTGTTAGGAGTCGTCGTGCAAGTGGGCGGGGTGTCGCCGCTGGCTCCGGCGTTGGCTCAGGAATTAGCCGATCCGAAAGTCGAAGTGGTTGAACCTGAAGTGGTTGAACCTGAAGCGACCAAGGCGAACGAGTCCGGCGTTCCAAAACCTGTCGCGAGAGACCAAGCCCCAGACGAAGCCCCAAACGAAGCTCACGGCCTTGCCGACACCCCGGCGATCTTGGGCCAGCCGGTCCCGCCCGTTGTTGTCGAAGGACCGCAGGTCGTTTACGAAAACTCAGTCGACACCAGCTGGAAAGTCGGAGCCAAGGTCCGGACGGGTTCGGGGCGAGCGACGAACGTATTTTTGACGTTTCCGGTTCCAGCAAGCTGGCCCGAGCAGACGGTGACGATTGCCGCGCAAGACATTCCGGCGGGCATTGGAAACGTGACTTCGCGAAAGCTGGCTTCCGGCGTGGAGCAAGTGTTGGTGCAGTTTCCGGTTTTGCCCGCCAACGATATCGTCGAAATTAGTTACACGTTGGATGTCGTCAATCGAGCGATCGTGGCCCCGAAGGAAACCCGAGGGTTCGTCTTGCCCAAGCATAGTAAAAAAGAAGTGAAACCGTTTTTAGCGGTCAGTAAAAACGTCGATCACAATAACAGCAAGCTCCGTAAACAAGCCAAGGAGATTATTGCCGATCACGAGACGGCTTGGGAGCAAGTCGAGGCGATTTACGATTGGGTGCGACAGAATATTCAAATCCAAGACACGCAGTACCATAGTGCTCGACACACGCTAAAGAATCTCTCTGGCAGCAATGAAGACAAAACCTTCTTGTTCGTGGCTCTGTGCCGTAGTGTAAAGATCCCGTCGCGAATTGTGTTTGCCAAGGCCGGTGCCTCTTACGCCGAGTTCATGTTGGCGGGGCCAGAAAGTGAACCGCTACATTGGTTCCCATGTGACGTCAGTGGTATTCGAGAGTTCGGCGGGTTGTCCGAACCGAGAATGATTTTGCAAAAAGGCGATGGCATTAAAGTGCCGGAAAAAAAACATCCACAAAAGTACGTGGCCGAGTTCATGAGTTGCAGTGGTAATGTAAAGCCGCGAGTTGGTTTTTTTCGCGCGGAGATATTTGAAAACGAACCGCCAAAATAAGGTTTGACGATGAACAAGTCGCTGTTTGAAATTTGCTATCCAGGAAGATCATTGATTGGGCGTCTGCAAAAGTTGTTGCCGATTTGCGTTGCGGTAGCGGTATGGTTTGGCTGCGCGGCTTGCTGGGCGCAACCTGAGACTCCTCAAGCCGGCGCGGATTCCTCGAAGCTGCTGCAGCCGTTGCCGGTCGCTGATCAGGCACCAGCAGGTGTTTCGTTTGGGATGACCGTGCCTTCGGATTGGGAGTTTGGTCTGTCGATCGAGTCGCCTGCGGCAGCCCGAAAGATTTCTGCGACCTTCCCAGTGCCACGAGTTTGGCCGGAGCAGGAAGTCGAGGTGCTGAAGGAGTTTCAGTCGGACAACGTGATTGATTTTGAGCGAATGAAAGCCAAAAAATGGACGGAGCAATTCGAGTTCTCCGTCAAGCAAATGGCGCCGGGCACGTCCGAGGAAGCTTACGTTCGTTTTCGAGTTAAAAAGAAGATGATCCAAGCTCCCACGGACACGACGGTTTTTGTCAAAGCCAAGAAGGTGCCTGGTGTGCTGAAAGAGTTTTTGAGACCAAGCCCGTTGATCGAAAGCAAACACAAACGTATTAAAGCGATTGCCAAGGAGCTTAGCGACGATTCGTTGAACGCTTGGGACCAAGTCGAAAAAAACTACCAATGGGTCCGCGACAATATCACTTACAAATTTGATAAAGTGAATCGCAGTTGCTTGGTAGCCCTCGACAACAAACGCGGTGATTGTGGCGAGTTGTCGTCTTTGTTTATCGCGATCTGCCGGGTTCAGGGTGTGCCGGCGAGGTCGGTTTGGATTCCGGGGCACCTGTATCCAGAGTTTTATTTGGAAGATCAGGACGGCAACGGCCATTGGTTTCCTTGTCAAGCAGCCGGGACGTATCAGTTCGGTTCGATGGCAGAAATTCGACCGATTTTGCAGAAGGGCGATCGCTTTAAAATGCGAGGTGAGAAGAAAGAAGTTCGCTTTGTGCGGCCCACCGTCGAGGCCTTTGGCGCCCCTGTGAATACGGGGTGGATTAGCCGCGAAGTGACCGATCAAACTAAAAGGTGATACGTTAAGCGTCCTGGGGTGGGCCCAGAGTGCATCCCGAAATGCATCTCAAAGTGCATCCCAAAGTGAAGTTTGACACCTAGTGGTCTGGCAAAGATAAAGATTAGGATCGAAACATGTAGCCGGACTCGCCAGAGTTCGGTTTTCTCTGGATCAAACTGAATTCTGGCGAATCCAGCTACCCTGAAGTTCAACATTGACAGACCACTAGTTCCCTGTAAACGGAGAAGTACAGGGATAATACAGGG
>JALZWN010000154.1 GCA_023300235.1 Mariniblastus sp. | reverse complement strand
TGCAAAACTTGTTGCAACTGCCCCGTCTCGAGGATCGCCTGTGGTTCTAAGGGCGACTGATATAGTTAAGGTCGGTGCGGTTGGATTAGCGCTGCCGCCGCCGCCCTCCGGATCTTCGTTAACCTCCGCCACGAAATTATCGGAAGAACTATTTATTAGAGAGGTCAGAAAAACTGCCAGCCGCTTGGGGTTAAAGGTATCTCTTAAATTGAACTGTGGAAGATTCTAAACGCGGAGAAAAGCATACCGTACTGAGATCCTGGAATGGTTTTTTACCGGCATCGAGAAACCGAACGTGGCGTTTCACTCGGACAATAGAAGGGCGCGTTCACGGAGGCCGACATTTTAAAAAAGGCCCGATTCACGACGGGCAACTAAATCAACAAGCGGATCAAAGGTTGCCAGCTTCGCGATTAACATTTTATTCACCACCGAGTATTCAAGACCGCGAAAGGCTGAGGCTTTTCTTGTTCTGGTCTAAGAGTGCTTTGGCGAATCAGGAGTCTTCAGGTCGTTCTGAAAGGTGTTGCGGTTCAAGTGTGATTTTGGAACGGCACTGCGGATCGCAACCAGCGTTTCGAAAACGCCTTGTTGGGCGACTTGTTTGTCTTGATTGTAGAGTTTCCGAATCCAGATGACTTTTCCGCTGCGTCGTCCAGATTCGATTTTTTCTTCGCAGGTGGTTTCGACGAAAACAGTGTCACCGAAAAACAACGGCCGGGAAAATTCCCAATCGCGAACGGCGGTGAAGGCGAGCGTTTGAACACTGGGGAAATGAGAGCCAAGTCCGGCCACCCATGACAGGCCAAGCAAGCCGTGAGCGATCGGTTGGCGATAGTGGCTTTTGGAAGCGAAGTCGTAGTCGACATGCAGTGGGTTAAAATCGCCGGTCATTGAAGCGAACTGAATGACGTCTGATTCGGTAATAGTACGACGAGGAGAGATCCAGACTTGGCCTACGGTGAGGTCTTCAAAAAAGAGCGTCGCGTCCATTCGATCAGTGTCCAATGCAAGCTCCATCTAGAAAAAAACAACGGCGGTCAAAATCGACCGCCGTTGTTTATAAGTCGGGGTGAAAGGATTCGAACCTTCGACCCCCTGGTCCCAAACCAGGTGCGCTAGCCAGACTGCGCTACACCCCGATAAACGGCGTTAACCGTTAGATGCAAAAAGATAACGAGGACTCAGTCTTGTTGCAATCCGTATTCGAAAGAATCTGCCCGCTTCGTCGATTTTTTTTTGTGGGCATTTGAAACGAGGTTCTGGACTGGAGTTTCTGAGGATTCGTGATCGTTAAAATCGATTAATTTGTGACGACGTGACCAACCGAGTACTTTTGGAGCCAACGAGTTACTTTGCCCCCATCAACAATTGGCGAATTCGTTGGAACTCCGTTTCGCTGCCGTACTTGATCTCGATCTTGCCGCGGCCTTTGGCGCCGGGCTTGATGTTAACGTTGGTGCCAAGTGCGGTTTTGAGTTCTTGTTCGAGCGATGCTACTTGGTTGTCGCTGGTTCGACTGCGGCGAGTCTTCCTGCCGCCGACGTCTTCGGTGGTGATTCGGTCGGCCACTGCTCGCTCGGTCGCTCGAACGCTCATGCCGTCGCGCAGAATGTCGTTAAGGAATTCGACTTGCGTGAGTTCTTCTCCCAGGGGCAGTAGGGCGCGAGCGTGTCCGGCGGATACCTTGCCCGATTGAAGTGCGTTTTTGATCGGGGCTGGAAGTTCCAACAAACGTATCAAGTTGGCGATCGTTGAGCGGTCCAGTTTTAGCCGGCCGGCGAGTTCTTCTTGGGTGCATCGGTGCTGGTCGATGTAGCGGCGAAAGGACATCGCTTTTTCGATCGCGTTCAGATCTTTACGTTGCAGGTTTTCGACAATTGCCAATTCTGAAACCAAGCGATCGTCGGCTTCGCGGATTCGCGCTGGGATGGTTTTCCAACCGGCCTTAATCGAAGCTCGTAATCGACGCTCGCCGCTGATCAACTGGTATCGGCCGCTGACCTTACGAACCAAAATCGGCTGCAGGATATCGTGCTCTTTGAGGCTCTCCGATAGCGACGCGATTTCGGACTCGCTAAAAATCCGGCGAGGTTGAAACGGGTTGTCTTGGATGTCGTAAACGTTCAAGTGAACGATGTCGCCTTCGGCAGGTTCGGCCGCGGCAGCGGGCGCTGGAATTCGAACGGCGGATGCGATGTACGGATCCGGTTGAACCGGCGGTGGCGTGGCGACGGCGACGGATGATGTTGATACCGGATCGGCAGTTGAATTCAGCAAGGCTTCAAGTCCTCGGCCGAGTCGTTTTTTTCTAGTCACGTTCTAGCACCTCCATGCATAGTTCTAAATAAGCTCGGGTGCCGCGGCTGCGTGGCGCGTAGTCGACAACGCTTTTGCCGTGGCTGGGAGCTTCGGTTACATTGACGTCCCGTGGGATCACGGTGTCAAATACGACTTCGCCGAAAAAATCGCGGACTTCTTCGTCCACTTCGGCAGTTAGTTCAAGCGACGAATCGTACATCGTTAGTAAGATGCCGCCGAAAGTTAATTGTCCAGGTCGCTCGAGCATCACGTCGCGGATTAGGTCAATCATCTGAGCTAATCCTTCCATGGCGTAATACTCGCATTGGATTGGCATCAAGACTTCGTTGGAAGCTGACAGCGCCGTTTGTGTGAGGTGGCCCAAAGATGGCGGGCAGTCGATCAGCACGTAATCGTATTGCGTGGTGCCGACGGATAGGTGGTCGATCAGCACTTCGCTCTCGCTGCTAGCGGCGGTCGCTAGCATGTCGACGTCTCGGAACGATTTGCTTCCGGGCAAGATACTGAGCCCATCGAATGAACTTTGTAGGACGCTGTTGCGTATAGGTTGGTCGACGACGAGAGGGTGTCGTTCCACGGGCGTCAGGCCGATGCCGGTGGTGGCGTTGCATTGTGGGTCCATGTCCACGAGCAAGGTTTTGTTGCCAGATAGTGCAAGACCGGCAGCCAAATTGATCGACGTGGTGGTTTTACCCACGCCTCCTTTTTGATTGGCAATGCAGATGGTTCGCGGCACGGATCCGTCCTTGGATGGTGTTGTTTGGGAGTGAATAAACTATCACCCAACGGCGACACGACAAAGCCCAGTTTGTGAGAGGTTGAGGGTAAAGAAATCAGAAAGTAAAGCAGGCAAAGGATTGCGGCTTTGGGGCGTCTTCGGTTTGATGTGGCAAGTTTTGGTTGACGTTGCAGACTGCAATTGCGTTTGTGCAGAAGTTTGTTCCACGTGAAACTGGATTGTTAAAGTGGAGTTTGCGGGTTTGTTTCGCGTGGAACATCTCTTCTTTGTTTAATACTGTTCCTTCTTTAGTTCTCGCGAAGCGCATAAAAAAACACGGCTGCGAGACAGCCGTGTTTCAAGTTTTACTCAACCTAATGGTTAGGTTTAATAGCGGTAGTGAGCTGGCTTGTAAGGGCCTTCCACTGGGACGCTAATGTAGTCAGCTTGCTCTGGTGTTAGCTCGGTAAGCTTCACGCCCAACTGGTCCAGGTGCAGGCGAGCAACCTTTTCGTCCAAGACCTTTGGTAGCAAGTAAACTTGACCACGCTCATACTTGGTGCCCGACAAAGTTTCTTTGCCGTCAGCGTTTAACGCCAAGTCAATCTGAGCGATCGTCTGGTTGGTGAACGAAGCAGACATCACGAAGCTTGGGTGGCCAGTGGCACAACCAAGGTTCAGCAAGCGACCTTCAGCCAATACCAAAATGCTGTGGCCATCATCAAACGTGTACATGTCGTACTGAGGTTTGATGTTGGTACGTTTGGTGACTTTCTCCAAAGAGACCATGTCGATTTCGTTGTCGAAGTGACCGATGTTTCCGATGATGGCTTTGTCCTTCATCTTCTCCATGTGCTCGAGGCGAATGATGTCTTTGTTGCCAGTGGTGGTGATGAAGATGTCGGCGTAGTCGAGCGTCTCTTCGAGCGTTTTGACTTCGTAGCCTTCCATTGCCGCTTGCAACGCACAGATTGGATCGACTTCGGTGACGATTACTCGGCAGCCTTGGCCTTTAAGCGATTGAACCGAACCTTTGCCGACGTCGCCGAATCCGCAAACGACGGCGACTTTGCCGGATAGCATCACGTCAGCGGCGCGGTTGAGGCCGTCGGTCAAGCTGTGTCGGCAACCGTAAACGTTGTCGAATTTTGACTTGGTGCAGCTGTCGTTGACGTTGATCGCTGGGAACAGCAGTTCGCCGGCGGCAGCCATTTCGACCAAGCGGTGGACGCCGGTGGTGGTTTCTTCAGAGACGCCATTGCACTCGGCAGCAACCTTGGTCCAGCGACCAGGGTTTTGCTTCAAGCACCACGCCAAAGTTTTGAGCACTTCTTTGAACTCAACGTTGTCGGTAGTTTCTGGACCTGGGACGGTGCCTGCTTTTTCGAACTCTGCACCCTTATGGATCAGCATGGTAGCGTCGCCACCATCGTCCACGATCAGTGTTGGGCCAAGGCCGTTGCCGAAGTCCAGAGCCTTCTCGGTGCACGCCCAATATTCTTCTAGCGTCTCGCCTTTCCAAGCGAAAACAGGAATGCCCGTTGGAGCGTCGGCGGTGCCCTTAGGGCCGACCACTGTGGCGGCAGCAGCTTGGTCTTGCGTGCTGAAGATGTTGCAAGAAACCCAACGAACTTCGGCACCGAGTTCAACCAATGTCTCGGCCAAAACTGCGGTCTGAATTGTCATGTGCAAGCTGCCCATGATGCGTTGGCCGGCCAAAGGTTTTTGGCTGCCGAACTCTTTGCGAAGGGCCATCAAGCCGGGCATTTCTTGCTCGGCCAGAAGCAGTTCTTTGCGTCCCCAATCGGCCAGCGATAGGTCCGCGACTTTGTAGTCGATTCCGTTTTTGGTATCGGGAGTAAATACGAATTGTTCTGATGCAGTAGTGCTCATTTTTTGTTCTCACAAAAATAGAAGCCGCGACACGATTCAGCGAGATTGCTGATTCAGATGCGGCATGAAAGCGCCATTTCAAGTTATACAAATGGACACTATTATCTAAGACGTCGGGGACTCCCGATGGTGCTCAACGTTCGAGACCAGTGCGATAATATAAAGGGACCGTTTGAATGGGCAACAAGCCACGGTCTTTTTGACCGAATTTTGGCAGAAATGGCCTAAATAAAGGTTCGGCAGGCCGTTTCGGCTGCTGTACAACGCCGCAGGCGCTACGGGACCGGAAAACTCAACGGAACGAGTTTCCGATGGCGATCTGGAATACGTTCATTGCTAACGATTGGCTGGACGCCGGTGGCGGTTATCGGTCCAGCGCCAAGCGGGCTTCGTGAACGAATTTCTTGACATGCTTGGGGCATTTTATGCCTTTGGGAGATTCGACCCCACTGGCAACGTCCACGATGTTAACTTGGGCGGTTTTGATTGCTTGGGCGACGTTGGTTGGGTTAAGCCCGCCGGCGAGTGCCAATGCTGTATCGGAAGAGGCTTGGAGTTGTGGCATCAGGCTCCAGTCGATCGATTTGCCAGTGCCGCCGAATTCGCCGGTGGCGGCAGCGTCGAGCAGGATGGTGTCGACGCCCGCGTCGGACCAAGCGCGGATTTCTTTGGCGACGCGTTCGGTTTCCAGTTCGCGGTCGTTGTTGGGTTGGTCTTGGTTGGGCTGGGTACGAAGCGCTCGGACAAAGAAGGGGCGTGAGTCATCCGGGAAGGTCTCCGCGATGGCGGATCGCAGGCCCTGGAAAAAATTGATGGTTTCATCGCCGTGTAATTGGATGCCGTCTAGTCCGATCGTTTTTGTTAGGTGCAGGATTTCCTGCTGGGTGTGGTTCACAAATACGCCCACAACCCGAGGCGTGGGTTTGCCGTTGGTTGGTGGGTTGTCACGTAGTGCTTGGGCGATTGGGAGAGCTTGGGCGGTCGAGACATAGCGGATACTTGGTTCGAAAAAGTTGAGTCCAATTGCGTCGGCACCGGCGGTCGAGGCGTCGATGGCCTGTTGGGGTTTGGTGAGACCGCAGATTTTGATTTGGAATGGAAGTGAGGTTGAGTTGGCCAACGTGTGCTTTCTGTGTCTGATGTTTGCGGCGGGGAAGTTTTTATGCGGACTGCCGATGGGAGGAGGTTTAGGTTAAGGTATCTCGATGTCGCTTGCACCCCTTGGCAGCTTTGTAGGCTGTGGACGCGTGGCGATGATGTTCACACGGCGGGGCTGTTTTTAGGTGAAAACGTGCACTCGTCGCATTCTGAACCCTCAAACAACTCATGCTTCCTAAGTTTAAATCAGATCAGCTTCCTTTGCTTGTCACCGGTGTTGCTGGCGTTGCGGGGTATAACGCGTTTGGCCACTTCCGAAGTTTATACGGCGAAAAGGTGTTGGGGGTTCGGCCGGTGAATAATTGGCCGCTTTCAGGTGACGGCATCTTTGGGTGTGATGTTGAAAACCGCGACGACTTCTTGCGGTTGGTGGAAAAGCATCAGGTGCGATCGATTTTGAATTGCGGTGGCAGTTGTCGGCTTAAGGCTTGCGAGTTCGATCCAGCGATGGCGGAGCGGGTCAATGTAAAGGGCGTCGAAAGCTTGCTGGCGGCGGTTGAGGCCACGGACATTCATCTGGTGCACCTGTCGATTGACTTGGTTTTTTCCGGGGAAGGGCAGGGCGGGTATGTCGAAACCGATTTGGTCGATCCGGTTACGGTTTATGGAAAAACGATGGTCCGAGCCGAACAGTTGATCCAGAGTCAACGGCCAAGTAGTTGTGTGTTAAGGATTTCTTTGCCAATGGGCGTTAGCTTCAACGGGCATGCCGGGGCGATCGATTGGATTCAGGCTCGATTTGCAAAAGATAAGCCAGCAACGTTGTATTTTGACGAGGTTCGGACGCCGACTTATGTCGAGTGTTTGAACGAGGTGATCGAGGAGATGTTTGCTCGTCGGATCGGCGGTCTATATCACGCTGGGGGGGGAACGCGGTGGTCGTTGTATCAGATTGCTCAGATTGTAAATCGAGTCGGGGGGTACGATCCGGTTTATTTGCAAGGTTGCCCTCGGGTCGAAGCCGGGCCGATGCCGCCGCGAGCTGGGAATGTGACGATGAACTCGAGCAAGCTGGGGGAAGTGCTGGAGCGAGTTCCGTTTGTGCAATGGCCTGCGGACGAAAGATTTTGGCCGGATTCTGACCATTGGCACCTTGATCGAGGCGGCGATTGGAGTGGTAGCCCGGAGCTTTTGAAAGAAAGGCTGTATTTTCGCAGTGGTTGGGGGGGAACGCGGTAGGCAGGCCGTTTTTGGGCAAATAATGCTCTTTGAGGTTCAAAAGTGGCGTTTCCGGTAGGCTGGCCGGTGATCGATGGAAATCGTGGTCGTTGGTCCGCTTAAACGGGTTAGTTGAGGTTGAGCGGGTGGGGTGCTGAATGAATTGTATTTATGGCGGGATATCGTCAAAGCGAAGTTGAAAAAATGGTAGATTTTGAATAAGTTTATGGGTAAGTAGATGGGAGTTGCCGGGATTTATTTACGGTCGGCAGCGATTTACGAGAACGACCATTTTTTGACGGTCATGATTTGAGGCGGTGAGATGTCTTCGTTTTGGGTAGCTGCCAAGTTGAGATTGGCAAGCATTCGCTCGAGGCTGGGGGCTCTGTTGAAGTCAAAATTGTAGAGTGAACGCGGAGCGAGCAATGATCGAAAATCAAAGTTGGGGTTTTGACATCGGGCGTTTTGGAAACGTCTCGTTGCGAGTCCATATGTTGTTTTTGCTGGCGTTGATTGTGATCTTTGGTGCTGAATGGAATCTCGGCGCGACGAACCAAAATTTCTTTTCGGGAACTGCCGCGGTTACCGCGATGGCTCTCGTGATGGCCGTATTGTTTCATCAAGCCGCAAAAGCATTTGTCGTTAGTTGTCTTGGATCTCAAGTCCACGAGATTGAATTTACGCCGTGGGGCGGTAGTTGCGATTCTGATTTAGATGATTCAAGTCCGCTGTCCGTTTTTGCTCATTCGGCCGGTCTATTTACTAACGGGATGTTATTCCTGTTGGGATTTGTGTTGCTAAGCCAGTCCGAACAGTTCACCGCGGTCAATCCGTTTCGTCCGACCCGATTTGACATCAATAATCCACAGGTGTCGTTGTTGCAGATCTTTACTTGGGTGAACCTTCAGTTGATGTTGGTCAACTTGGTCGTTTGCCATCCGTTTGATGGGGCTAAAATCATACGTTCATTGGTGGCGAGATTTAAGTTGCCGCTAACGAAGTACCGTAGCGAAAAAGCAATCATGTTGATTGGCCGTGCATTTGCGTTTGCGTTGATTGGTACCGGCGTGATTTTGATGTTTCGCAACTATGAACCTGGAATCCAGGTAGCCGGGCCAACGTGGATGGTTTTATTGTTTGCCGGTGTCACGCTGTTTTTCTCAGCTCGCTATTCGATGGTGGTTGAGACAACTGAGAAGGAAGAACCTTGGGGTGAGCTGGAAAGCTCCGAATTTGGAATGATGTTCGAAAGGCTCGATGGCCAAGAATCATTGCTCGAAGGCGATCAGAAAAGTTTTGCCTACTCGCAATGGCTGAGTGAAAAGCAAGAGGCTCGTCGTCGGTACGAGTTGGAACTTGAATTCGAAGAAGACGGTTGGGCCGACCGTGTCCTGGAAAAGCTGCATGCTAACGGCGGAGATTTGAGTTGTCTGACAGATCCAGAGAAGGGTGTGTTGGATCGGTTTAGTGCTCGTGTTCGTCGACGCCGTAGCCAAGGTGTGACCGAGCGTTCTTAAGACGCTTTGATTTGTTGGGTCATTGTCCGGTTTAAGAGTTCTGCGATCTGAAGCGGGAGGCCTGCTGCTTCTTGGGCTTCGGTTTCGGGGTGGTTTGGTCGGAACTAGGTATTCGTTAGTTCGTGAAACGCTTTACTGCCAACATCTATCTGTTGGCGGATGTCAGATGCGTTTGAGTGCTCTGTCTGTTGCTCTGTCTATATACCGGCTAGTTCTTCTGGGCAGGACTCTGTGGTTATCTTTAGTGGGTCCGAAAGCTCTACCGCTTACGGAACTTCTGCTTGCGTTGACTTTGATTCAGGTTAAACGTCTGGTCCTGTTCGGGTTTGGTAAGGTCCGGGGAGTCTTCGTTCGTTACAACCGTTACAACCTAAACGGGTTACCTTCGTTTCCTATTTAATTTCATTCAAAATCATGACGCAGCTAACCTTTTCTGCCTATACGCCCGATCTTACCACCGTCAGGAAAACCTTGTGACCTGGATGCTCGGGAAAGGTCCAGCAGTACAATTTGGCAAGAATCGCGGAGCTCACTAATCAGCGGCTCGGACTTGCAATTGTGCGGATCACAAGATTGGCAGGGTGAATGTTTCACCGGACCAGATGCCGCCTGTTAAAGGTTTTGAAACGTCAGATTTTTGGAGAAGTCAAGATGAAATTGGTTAGAAGTATGCTGACCTCAGCCGCGTTCGCCGCAGCCGCTTTTTCGGCTAGTTTTGCTAACGCTCAATGTTGTGGTGGCGCAAGCTACAACACAGTTGCTGAAGCAGCACCATCAGCAGGCTGCGGATGCAGCTACACTGTAATGAAAACTGTTCAACGCACCGTCAATGAGCAGCAACAAGTTACTAAGTTCCGCACCGTAAACGAAACTGTTTACGACAACGTTCAGGTTCCTGTAACCCGCAACGTTAGCGAAACTGCTTACCGCACTGAGAACTACACAGTTCAGCGTCCGGTTCGCGAAACAACAATGCGAACAGAATCTTACACTGTTAGCCGTCCAGTCAAGGAAACTAGCTACAAGACTGTTAATTACACAGTCAAGACTCCTGTCACAGAGCAGAAGTCACGTACAGTTAACTACACTGTTCAGCGTCCAGTCACTGAAACGCACTCAAAGAACGTAACTTCACACGTTCGTCGTGCGATCACTGAAAACAAGCAACGCACTGTAAACTACTCAGTTCGCGTTCCTTACACAGAAACTTTGACTCGTAACGTAACGACTTACAACCGTCGTCAAGTTCAAGAGACAAAGTACCGTACTGTTTCGAGCACAACTCGTGTTCCTTACACAGTATCACGAAATGTTACCGTTAAAGGTGGACACTTCGAAACTGTTAGCTCTGTCATTCCTGGCAAGAGCCACTCAAAGACAGTTCGGACTCGTGGTTCATGGTCAACAGACGCATGTGGCTGCCGTTCTTACTGCCCAGGTTCATGCAAGAAAGTTTGCTGCAAGACTCCTGATCGTAATGTTTGCAAAAAAGTTTGGGTTCCAACATGCGAAACCAAGCTAGTAAACGAAACTAAGTACCGTTGTCAAACTACTTCAAACCAAGTTCCTTACACTGTCTGCAAGACAGTTTCTGAGCCTGTTACTTCAGTAGTTCCTTACACAGTAACTAAGCACCGTTGTGAGCAACGTAGCAAAGTTGTCAACTACACAACAACTCGTTTTGTATGCGAGCCAGTTGTTAAAGTTGTAAACTACACAACTACACGAATGGTTTCTGAGCAGAAGTCACGAGTTGAAAACTTCAGCGTAACACGCATGCAGATCGAAACTCGTTCAAAGCAAGTTCCTGTTTGCACAACACGCATGGTCAGCGAAGTTAAGACTCGCCAAGTACCACAGTGCACAACACGAATGGTTTCTGAAACTCGTTCACGTCAGGTTCCTTACACAGTAAATCGTCAGGTAACTGACATGAAGACTGTCCGTCAGGCCCGCAACGTAAGCAAGCAAGTTCCTTACACAGTAACAGTTTGCGTTCCACGAGTAATCACTGAGCAAGTTCCTGTAACTGTTAACGCTGCTCCTGCAGGTTTTGATGCTGGTCCAGCTGTAGACGCTGGTTTCGGTTTCGGATCTGGTTCAGCTGTAGACGCTGGTTACGGTTCAGCTGTAGACGCTGGTTACGGATCAGTTGACGCTGGTTTCGCTGGTGGATCATCATCATGTGGTGGTGCTCGTGGCGGAAACGTTGGCTCACGCCTTCGCGGCTTGGCTTCTCGTATCCGCGGCATGTTCGCTGGTTGCGGTTGCAAAGCACGAAGCTGTGGCTGTGGCTGCAACTAAGCGGGTAGCGATGGCAATGCCTTCGCACGCTTAAAAACGTTCACAACCATGACAATCTAGTCTGGTCTGAATAGATGCCGGGCGACTCAACTTTCATTAGGTTGAGTCGCCCTTTTTCGTTTTTGGATTGCAAGTTGGTCCCGGCGATGCCAGTTTGAACGCGGTACATCCGTTTATTGCGGTGCCGTCAGCTTGACGGTCAAGGGGATTTCTTTCCCGTCTCGTGAGAGCTTGATTTTTACGTTCTGCCCTTTGAGTTTGCGAACTAAGCGAGAAACGTCGCGTCGTTTGGTCGTGGTTTCGCCAGCAAATTCAACAATCACGTCGCCTTTTTGAACGCCACCCTTCGCGGCGATCGATCCTGCGGAAATTCCAACCACTACGACCTTGCCGTCTTGTTCGTCCAAGCGGACGCCAAAACGAAACGGTCGCGGACGGCCGAATTTTGGCCGCGTCTCTACTGTGGCCAGCTCCCGGATAAAGTTTTCTGAATAGTCGATTACCTGCAAGGCTCCTTCGCAGTTGATCAATTCAAAATCATCCTCAGGTGTATGGTAGACATCATTGGTTCCGGTGTGGATAAACGTGTTGGGGATACTAATCGAGTTGAATGGCAGGTGGTCACTACCGCCAAATCCTTGCTCGGGTTTGAACAGGCTCAGTCCCACCCCCGAGTTTGCACGGTCTAGCAAGGGAGAGAGTTGTGGTGATGTGTTCCAGTTGTACAGCGTAAGTTTTTTGTTTCGTAGCCAGCCGATCATGTCGAAGTTGATCATGGCGATGGTGTCGTTCAAATCGAACAGCGGGTTTTCGACGTAATGAGTCGCCCCTAGCAGGCCCATTTCTTCGGCGGTAAAGCAGATGAACACCAGCCGTCGTGCGGGCTTCTTGTCAGCTTGAGCAAACCGGCGAGCCAGTTCGACGACGGCGGCGGTTCCGGTGGCGTTATCGTCGGCACCGTTGTGGATTTCGGTCCGGCCGGGCGCGTTTGAGCCGAAGCCACCGAGCCCTAAGTGGTCGTAGTGTCCGCCGATGATCACGGTTTCGTGGGCGAGCGGTCCTTCGCCTTCGACGATGCCAACGATGTTGTTGGTGGTGATGGACGATTTGTCGAAGCTTGAAGCCAGTGCCCCCGACCAGCCTTTGATGGGTTGCGAGATGGCTTCTAGGTTTGAGTCGATCAACTGTTCGACGGATTTGAGTGATCTTAATTTTTCCCCGGTGGGTGCGACCAACGGTTGTTCTTGGAGGATTCCGTCAATGATGTGTCGCTGCACGTGGGCGATCGGGCAAAATGTTTTTCGAAAACGATCGACGTCCATCAGTTCGTCGGATGCTTCGTCGGGAGCGGTGACAGAATCGTTTACGATTAACACCCCGACGGCGCCACGGTCACGAGCGAGTTTGGCTTTGAGTCTGCCGCCAGAATGTTGGGTGTTTTTGTTGCCATTGAAAACGCTATTGGCGTCGTCCTGTTGCGGTTCCATTCGCAGCAAGACAACGATTTTTCCTCGAACATCCACGTCGGCGAAATCGTCGTAGTTGTGTTCCTTGGCGGTGATTCCGTAGCCGGCGAAAACAAGGTCTCCGCTGACGTCGATTTTGTTGCGGACGGTGCTGAGCTGCTGGTAGTTTTTGCCAAGTTCTAGGGTGATGGTTTTGCCGTTGGGGCCGGAGAGAGTAAAGGCCGATTCGGTTTTCACGAGCTTGCGTGGCCCGGCGACTTCTAGCGGTTGAAAGTAAGTGCCGTTGCCGAGCGGTTGGACGCCTGCTTTTTTAAATTCGGCGACGATGTAGTCTTCGCAAAGTTTTATGCCAGGCGTGCCAGGCTTGCGTCCGCCCAATTCATCTGACGCCATGTACTGGATGTCGTGCGTGATCCGTTGGAGAGCGGCAGGATCTGCGGTCCAGTTGTCCGGTGCTTCGGCGGTTGCTTCGGCGGTTTGGTCGACGTTGCCAGCAGGCTGTACCGATGGTTGTTCGGTTGCGACTTGGCCGAAGCTTACGCTGGAGAAAAACACACAGATGAACGACAAAACGGTCGAACGTTGGGGGATTGCGAAAAACTTCACTTGGCTGCTCCAGATTGAAAACTTCTAGTCGACGACTCAGTCACTCTGGATACCACTATAAAGGATTAATGCTGATGTCAGCAATCGCCGGTTGTTAAAACTCAATTATTGAATTGACTGTGTTAACGAGTCCACGGAGCAGCAGGTTTCTTTATGCTGCTTGTTGGCAGCAGGCCGGGTTGCCCGCTAATGGGCTTGTTGAATAATGGGCTTGTTGAATTTAGTCAATAAATCTGTCTTCTAGAATAGATTCCAGACCGCCTGCGCGCATGACAGGCTGGAAGCTCATCACCACATTGTTTAGGCTTCGCCAAAAACTATTAAATCAACAAACCTTAATGCGTCGGGTTTTCGGGGCACCCAGTTTCAAAAACTGATTTTCCCTGTTCGGTGTTTCGTTGGTTTTTAGTTCTGTGAATCAGACGCTACGATGAACCGCGGAATCAAGAGTCACCGGAGCTCTTCATGTCAGAATCTAATTCACAGAAATTCTCGGTTGTGCATCTGGGCGATGTGACTGCCGTGCCTTGCCCGTGCGGGATTTCTCGGCGAGCGTTTACTGACGACCTGGATCAGATTGCTTCGTTGCACGTCGTGGGTGTTAGTGTCGACGCGAAAACGCACTGTCTCAAAAAGCTGACGGAGATCTACTACATTTTTTAAGGGACCGGCCAGATGGAACGTGATGGCGAATTGGTGGACGCTGGGCCGGGATCCACGGTTTCAATCAAACCCGGCCATCGCCACGGTGGCTCACTAAATCAACAGGCCCGTTAGCGAGGAACCCTTGGAAATCCGCGTAGACACATTGGGCTACCGGTTATCGGGGGGCTCTCTAGTTTGTGGAATTGATTCGCCGTGCTGGCGATCAGGTCTTGTTTGCAGGCAGTATCCATCGCAGGCAAAGGGAACGCGGTGGATTAATCGTCACGACCCGAACAACACGCAACCCGCAGAATGTAATCCCTATCTTGGGCTTGTGGTGTTAGCGTGAACTGATCGCTTTCTTCCGGGAGTTGGAAAGAATCCACGTTTCCGTGATTTTTCTTTCTTGCAGGGGCTTTTTTGCAACCTACGTTTCCCCGACGTCTCTTTTTCCCCCCCTCCTTCTGTACTTTTCAATCTTGATCTCCATCTCAAAAACTTGGGCTGACGAACGCGTGAAAATCGCTTCGCGTTGGGCTAGTTCTGTCTTTCCGCTGGGCACGCAAACCGTGTTGCGTCGGCGAAACGACGAATTGCCTGAGGTCGACCGCTCCCGTAATGCCACCAAACGCCAACGCGAATTCGCGGCTGGGCGGTCGTGCGCGGCTGCGTTGTTGAACCGGTGGGATGTGGCTGAAGAAGTTGGCGTTGCCGACGATCGATCACCGGTTTGGCCGGATGGTTTTGTTGGATCGATTTCGCACAGTGACCGCTGGGTTTGGGCGGCAGTTGCACAATCTGCAGAAAGACCGTCGATCGGTATCGACACTGAGTCCGTGGTTTGTCCCGCGACTCACGACATGCTGCTGGATGATATCGTCACCGCAGCAGAACGCTCGATCGTTGAATCGCTTGACTTGAGTCCGGAGGTCGCCTTCACGTTGGCGTTCTCCGCCAAGGAAGCGTTTTATAAATGCTGGTACCCGATTACCAGATCCTTCTTTGAATTCAAACAAGTCGCCATCGAATCATGTTCTTCGGACACGCTTCGAATCGTTTGTTTGGAATCAAACCCCAACTTCAAAATCTCTCCCGCCAAACTAGACGTGCATTTTCTTGCCACCGATAGCGACGTTTTCACTGCAACATGGATGGAGCATAAGGCTTAATAATATGAACCTTCAACAAATTTACAACCAAGTCAACGATCTCACGAGACGCGATTTTCCTCAGTGCGCGCTTCACGAGGTGATCTCGCAGCAGGCGATGCAAACTCCGAATTCGATTGCGGTATTGGGTGGTGATTTAACCCAAACGTATCGTCAGTTGGATGAGCGTAGCAATGAAGTAGCTAACTACCTTCGCAGCAAAGGCATTGGCCGCGGTGATTTGGTGGGGTTGTGTTGCAACCGGGATGTTGACACCCCTGCTCTGTTGATTGGGATTATGAAGTCGGGCGCAGGTTACGTGCCGCTGGATCCGGACTACCCAATCGATCGCTTGATCTTCATGGTGGAGAACTCCGAAGTCCAACACGTGATTGCTCATAGCGATCAAGACGATCTGACCAAACAGTTCGGTACGCCGACGACGGTGGTTGACCGAGATTGGGATGAAATCGCAGCGGCAGGCAACGAGCCAGTGGACGCCAAGCTTCAACCCGAATCTGATATCGCTTACGTGATTTACACATCGGGATCGACAGGCAAACCAAAAGGTGTGCAGGTTCAGCACCGGGCGGCCGTCAACCTTTTGAGCGGTTTGATCGAAGCTCCCGGTTACACTGCGGACGATCGAATCTTGGCCACATCGACGCTTTCGTTCGACATCAGTGTGATGGAAATGTTCCTGCCGTTGGTGGTGGGAGGGTCAGTGGCCGTCGTCGATCGAGCGACTGCGAAAGACACCATCGCACTCGTTAAAGCGATGCACCGCTACGAAGTCAATTTCATGCAAGCCACGCCTGCGATGTGGCGAATGATTTTGGAAGCCGATTTTGACGGTCAAGCGGACATGAAATTCGTATCAACGGGCGAACCGTTGCCGCGCGATTTGATTCGCCCGTTGCTTGATCGTTGTGGTGAACTGTGGAACTTGTACGGACCAACTGAAACCACTGTTTATTCGACCCTTGCTCATGTCACCAGCGAAAAAGGCCGGATCTTAGTTGGTGCACCGGTCATCAATACACAGGTTTTTATCGTCGACGAATCGAACGAACTTTGCCCACCTGAAACTCCTGGCGAAATGTTGATCGGTGGTGAGGGCGTAACACTGGGATATTTGAAACGCGAAGAACTCAACGCTGAAAAGTTTGTCGACTACAAAGGTCAACGAGTTTACCGCACCGGCGATTTGGCATTGCTGACTGATGATGGACAGTTTTTCCACATGGGTCGGATGGACAATCAAATCAAATTCAACGGCCACCGCATCGAGCTCGGCGAAATCGATGCTGCTCTGGCGATGCAGCCGGGCGTCCGACAGGCCGCTTCGGTGTTGCGTGAAGACCGTCCTGGCGACAAACGAATCGTCGGTTACCTGTTGGTCGACAAAGACAACGGTCCAGACCTGGCCAAAATCCGAGCTGCCGTCGGTCAGACGTTGCCGGAGTACATGGTGCCAAACTTGGTGGTCGTAGTGGACGAGTTTCCGTACACGCCCAGTGGCAAGCTTGATCGTAAATCGTTTGCTCCTCCGTCCACGAAACGGCCGAGTATCGAAACTGAATTTGTAAAGCCAAAAACGAAAGAAGAACGAGGCCTCGCTAAAATCTGGTGTGATGTTCTTCAGTTGGATGAAGTTGGCACGCAGGACAACTTTTTTGAACTGGGCGGGAACTCGATCCGCGCGGTGAAGGTTGTTGCTCAGGCGAAAGCGAAAATGGGCATCGACGTGACCGGAGCGGAGTTCTTCGATAACCCGTCGATCGCTTCGTTCTTGAGGATGTCCGGCGGTTCGTCATCGAAACCAAAAATCAAAGCCACTGCGAAAATTAATCGTGAAAACTCGGGGCAATACGCGATCGTCGGGATGGCGGCTCGCATGCCGGGTGCCGACGATTTGAGTCAATACTGGGACAACCTCGTCAACGGCCGAGAATCGATCACCTTTTTCAGCAAAGAAGAATTGGATTCGACGCTCGATCCTCGCGACACCAGCGATCCCAACTACGTAGCCGCTCGGGGGATCATCAAAGACGCCGATCACTTCGACGCTCGATTTTTCCGCACTCCGCCACGCAATGCCGAACTGACTTGTCCGCAGCAGCGGATCTTGCTGGAGCTGTCTTGGACCGCTCTAGAGGATGCAGGCATCATTCCTGAAAAGTCCGATCAAACTATCGGCGTGTGGGCTGGCACTTACGCGACGTCTTACTTTGTCAAAAATATTTTGACCAATCCGGAATTGGTTCGCCAAACGGGTGAGTTTCAAGTTGGTGTCTACAACGAAAAAGATTACATCGCCACCCGAGTGGCCCACGCGTTGAATCTTACCGGCCCAGCGATCAACGTGAACACCGCTTGTTCGACTTCGTTGGTCGCGTTGATTGAGGCTTGTAAGTCGCTCGACGCCGGCCACTGCGACGTGGCCATTGCAGGTGGGTCATCCGTGACATTCCCACAACACAGCGGGCACTTACATCAAACGGGAAGCATCTTTACACCTGACGGACATTGCCGTCCTTTCGACGCTGCCGGCGCTGGAACTTTATTCAGCGATGGTGCTGGTGTTGTGGTCGTTCGTCGTCTCGAAGATGCGGTTGCATCGGGTGATCGAATTTACGCGGTCGTCAAAGGTTTTGGGATTAACAACGACGGCGGCGAGAAAGCTAGTTTCTCGGCGCCAAGTATCAGTGGTCAATCGAACGCGGTTGCGATGGCTCACGAGATGGCCGACGTTGATCCAAAATCAATCGGCTACATCGAAGCTCACGGTACCGCGACACCGATTGGTGACCCGATCGAAGTCACGGCTTTGCGAAGAGTGTTCGAAAGCTCGGACGATTCATCTGACGCGAAACAATATTGTGCGATCGGAAGTGTCAAAGGCAACATCGGTCACACGGTTGCTGCCGCTGGCGTTGCTGGGTTGATCAAAGTTGCGATGGCGTTGCACGATGAAAAGATCCCCGCGACATTGCACTACGAAAATCCAAACCCTCAGCTGGATATCGAAAACAGTCCGTTCTACGTTTGCGATTCATTGACTCAATGGGAGCGTTCGGACAGTCCACGCCGGGGCGGTGTAAGTTCGTTTGGCGTCGGTGGTACCAACGCACATATTTTGCTAGAAGAAGCTCCGGTGGTTTCTGTTGCAAAGGCGGATGGCGAGCAATCGTCGAATGAACTGCCTGTCTCGATTCTACCGGTCACCGGTAAAACCGAAGACGCGTTGGCTGCAAACGTCGGCAACTTGGTCCAGCATTTGAACGGCGAAAAAGCGAATGCCGATTCGTTGGCCGCGGCAGCTCAAACGTTACAGTTGGGGCGGGATGAATTTGTTTACCGAGCAGTCGTTGTTTCAGATTCAACTGCGGATGCGGTTGACGTTTTAACGGACAAAAAGCCCCCGCGTTACATGAAACGCAAAGCCTCTGCTTCGTCTCGCGACGTGGTGTTCATGTTTCCAGGCCAAGGATCACAGTATGTGCGGATGGGTAAAAACTTATACGACCATTCGGAGATCTTCAAACAAAACCTCGACCAGTGTGCGGAGTTATTGCTGCCGCTATTGGATCGTGATCTTCGCGACGTCTTGTTCCCAGAAGCAGGCGGCGAAGAAGCTGCAACCGAAATTCTACGCAACACGCAATTCACTCAGCCCGCTTTGTTTGCGATCGGTTATTCACTAGCCAAAGTTTGGTTAGCGTGGGGCGTTCAGCCGACGGCCTTGATGGGACACTCGATCGGTGAATTTGCTGCGGCATGTACCGCTGGCGTATTCTCGCTGGAAGACGGTTTGAAAATGATCGCCGAACGTGGTCGAGCCATGCAGGCGTTACCGGGAGGCAGCATGATGAGCGTGCGTTTGCCGGGTGCCGAAGTTGAGCCGATGTTGTGGGGCGACATGGCGATCGGATCATACAACGGCCCAAGCCTGTGCGTGGTGGCTGGTCCCGACGACGAAGTCGCTGAATTACAGTCCAGACTGGAAGCCAAAGAAGTCGTTTGCCGTCACCTGCATACTTCTCACGCGTTCCATTCGCCAATGATGAACGAGATTGTTGATCCGTTTGCCAAGTTCGTTTCGGAGTTTCAGTTAAACGCTCCAGAGATTCCGATCTTGTCGACCGTGACTGGTGATTGGATGAGTGACGAACAAGCGACGGATCCTCAGTATTGGGCCGAGCACTTGCGGAAGCCTGTTCGTTTCTCCGAAGCGGTGACGCGAATGTGGAGCGAAGAAGCTGGCGACCCCGATCGCATTTTGATCGAACTTGGTCCCCGTCGAACCTTGGCGACGCTTTCGAAGCAACACGCTACTGATCCAAAAAATCAAATTTCGATTCCAACGCTTTCGAACACTTCGGAAGACAACACCGAATGGTCCAGCATGTTGAGCGCCGTTGCTCAGTTGTGGCTTGCCGGTGCAGAGATTGATTGGAGCCTTCTAAGTACAGACGGCCAACCACGAACACGTCGTCATTCGACGTTGCCAACCTACGCGTTCCAACGCAAGCGATATTTTGTCGCTCCGGGAAACGTAAACGAAACCCCAACCGCTGCTCCGGTTCAAACCGAAACGGTACCAGCAAACATTCCTTCCCTCGAAACCGCGTGTGCCGTTATGGCAACACCACAGCCAAAACCGCAATTCGCATCCCAGCCGGAGACTACTACTATGAGCCGCATTCCTAACATCGTATCAAGCATTCATTCTGTCTTTGAAAACTGCTCAGGTTTTGAGTTGTGCGAGTTTGATGGTGACACGACCTTCTTTGAGATGGGTTTGGACTCGCTTGTGTTGACGCAAACGGCGACCGCCCTGAAAAAGGAAATGGGGTTCGAGGTTACTTTCCGGCAATTGTTGGAAGATACTCCAACGGTCGATTCGTTGGCAGAATTCTTGGATGACAATCTTCCCGCGGACAAGTTTGCGGTAGAGTCCGTTCCGGTGGCTGCTCCGGTTGAGCCAGTGGTTGCTGCGGTGGTTGAACCCGCAGCACCTGCAGTGTGTGCTGCACCTGCCGCACCGGTTCCCGTCGCTCCAGCGTTGGTTGCGGCCCCACAGGCAGTGACTTCCGTGGTTGCGGTTCAACAACCGGTCGCCGCCGTTCAAGTTGTTCCAAGTGCTCCCGTTGCCGGCGGCAATGCGACGCAAAGTATCGTCCAAGAGCAATTGCGATTGATGGCCGCTCAGTTGAACTTGCTGTCTGGCAATCAGGTTGTCAGTTTACCGCCCGCCGTTCCAGCACCTGCTCCTGCGGCTCAAGCTGTCGTCGTTCAGCCAGTAAACGCACCGGCGACCGAAGCGTGTTCAGTTGCCGCAACACCAGAGGCTGCTCCAGTCAAAACCGCATCAGCTCCAGTGGTTGGCAATGAAAAGGCGATCGGAAAGGAAGAGGAGCAACCAAAGAAGGCAAAGCGTTTTTCCACCGTGAAGTTGAACGAAACCGATTTGGATGAATCACAGCAGCGTTACCTCGACAAAACGATTCGCGACAACTGTGCGATGATGCCCAACAGCAAAGCTTACGCTCAGCAGCATCGCAAATACATGGCCGATCCGCGAACCGTATCGGGTTTTCGTCCGAACATGAAAGAGATGACTCATCCGATCGTGATTGACCGTTCCAAAGGTACTCAGCTTTGGGACATCGATGGCAACCAATACACTGACTTTACTTGCGGCTTTGGTTCCAACTTGTTGGGGCATGGTCACGAAATCACCATCAAGGCGATCACCGAACAAGTTCACAAAGATTACGCGATCGGCCCACAGTCGCCTTTGGCTGGCGAAGTGGCTCAGCTGTTCTGCGAGTTAACTGGCAACGAGCGGATGGCGTTTTCGAACACCGGTTCCGAAGCCGTTCTGGGTTGTACTCGATTGGCACGGAACGCCACTGGCCGCGATTTGATCGTGATGTTCAACGGTGACTATCATGGCATCTTGGATGAAGTGATCGCTCGCGGAAGTAAGAAACTTAAAAGCTTCCCTGCCGCCACTGGGATTCCTGCCACTCACGTAGGTAACACTTTGATTCTGGATTACGGAACCGAAGAAACGTTGCAAATCATTCGCGAACGGATGGACGAGATCGCTGGTATTTTGGTCGAGCCGGTTCAAAGCCGGATGCCGGAATTTCAGCCAGGCGAGTTCTTGCGAGAGCTTCGCAAAATGACCGCGAAAGAACCTACAGCGTTGATCTTTGATGAAGTCATCACCGGCCTGCGTGTTGGATTCGGCGGAGCACAAGAACACTTCGGCGTGAAGGCTGACTTGGCCTCTTACGGTAAGGTTGTTGGCGGCGGAATGCCGATCGGCGTGGTCGCTGGCAAAGCAGAATACATGGCTGGGTTGGACGGTGGTTACTGGGAGTTCGGTGACGATAGTCGTCCTGAAGCCGGAATGACCTACTTCGCCGGAACGTTTGTTCGTCATCCGCTAACCTTGGCCGCTTCACGAGCGATCATGTTACACCTGAAAGAAGGCGGACAACCAATGTACGATCGCTTGAACGAGCTATCGCAGTACTTGGCTGACGAGATGAACAAGGTGTTCGAGCAGTTAGACACGCCGCTTACATTGGCTCACTTTGGTTCGCTGTTCAAGATTCAATTTGCTCAAGAGTTAGTGTACAGCGAAGTGTTCTTTGCCGGTTTGCGTCGCCGCGGAATGCACATCTGGGATCATCGTCCTTGCTTGTTGACGCTGGTTCACGAAAAGAAGCACGTGGATGAACTCGTCCAAGTGACCTTTGACACGATCGTTGAATGTCAACGAAATGGGTTCATGCCCGGCGAAGGCTACAAAAACGTTTCCACGGAAATGAATGCCGATCGTCCGCCACAAAAAAACGCGAAGGTCGGAAAAGACAAAGCTGGTAATCCAGGTTGGTTCGTTCCCGATACGCTCAACCCAGGCCAGTTCGTCCAAGTTGGCGTAAACTAGTTACCTTTTTTCGTAGTCGTCGTTTACTCCGCGAAAGAGCGTTCTTTAGCGGAGCCCAAAACGACGATGGAAAAGCTGAAATCTCTAAACAAAAACCACCCCCCAAACCTCCTCAATCAAATGTCTACCATCATCAACAACTCGACATCCCTTTCCCCCGCCGTCGTACCTGTGGTTGGAAACGTCGGCTCGCAGCGATATGCTGCCACAGAGGCGCAGTTAGAAGTTTGGCTTTCTAGCAAGCATTGTGACGAAGCCAATTGCTCGTACAACGAAATTAGCTCGTTGATCATTCGCGGCGATCTGGACTTAGCAAAGCTAAAGCAGGCGGTCGATCAGGTAGTTCAACGCCACGCAATTTTGCGATCAACCTTTAGTGAGGATGGCCTGGAAGTCACGGTTCACGAAAAGATGGATTTCGATTTTGAGTCGTTTGATTGGACGCTCGAGGATCCTGCGGACGTGCTTGAATTGGAACGGCAAGTCGTATCGAAGTTGGCAAAGACTCCATTTGATTTGGAGGCAGGCCCATTGCTTCGTGTTGTGGTTCAGGCCATCGAGCCAACGCACCACAAGCTGACGTTTGCTGCTCACCATGCAGTGCTCGACGGTTGGTCGTTAGCGATTTTCTGCAAAGACTTAGGGCATTTCTATGACAAGTTATGCGGAGTAGATTTGCCGGCATTACCGCCCGTGAATCATTACGAAGACTACACAACTGCGATGGAAACGTATTTTGCTTCTGAACAGGGGCAAGCCGATGAAGCGTTTTGGGTTAACCAATACTCGGATTCGATTCCGGTCCTGGACTTGCCGATCGAACATCGTCGTCCAAAATTACGGCGGTACGGTGCCGAGCGTTACGACCATGAACTGTCAGTAGATTTGGTGGAAAGCGTCCGCAAAATCGGTGCCAAGCAAGGTTGTAGCTTGTTCAATGTCATGCTGGCCGCCTTCAACGCCTTTCTTGCTCGTTTGAGTGGCGATGATGATTTTTGTGTTGGCATCCCAACAGCGGGGCAAGCCGCGATGGACCAGCCTGAATTGATTGGTCACTGCGTTAACACCCTGCCACTTCGAACGCAGGTCGATACTGCCAAAACTTTCCAAGACTACATGAAACAGGTTCGGACCGAACTGTTGGACTCGTTAGAACATCAGCGTTACTCGTACGGTACGTTGCTTCGAAAACTAGCACCGCCTCGTGATTCAAGTCGGGCGCCGATGGTGAGCGTCTCCTTTAATGTTGATCCGGTGATCGATATGAATGAATCTGGGTTTGCTGGTTTGGATGTCGATGTGTCGATCGAACCGCGAAGTTTTGAGAATTTTGAATGGGCCGTCAACGGTGTGATTCAAAAGGACAAGTCGATTGAGTTGCAAGTTCAATACAACACTGATTTGTTTTCGAATTCATCGATGAAGTTTTACCTCGATGGGTTTTCGGAATTCTTAAGAGCCATCGCGTCGTCGCCCGAGGCTACGATCAATCAGTTGCCGATGATGAGCGTTCGACAACGTCAGCAAGTTATTGCTGATTGGAACGAGACTAAGATGGATTATCCATTGGATGCGGTGCTGAGTTCCGAATTTAGTCGCCAGGCGGAAGCGACGCCTGAAAAGGTTGCCGTCAAGTTCAAGGACGTGTCGTTGACGTACGCGGAAGTCGAAACGCAATCAAACCAAATCGCACGGTTTCTTCAATCAAAGGGCGTCAAGCCAGGTGATCTGGTCGGCATCTGCGTTGAACGAAGCGAAAGAATGCTGGTTTATTTGTACGGCATATTGAAAGCCAGTGCAGGGTACGTCCCGTTGGATCCTGCGTATCCGAGTGATCGTTTGCAATACATGTGCGATCATTCCAAGCTTAAGTTAATCGTGACCGAAGATGATTTGAAGGAACGCGTTAGCGAGTTCAATAAACCGCAAATCGATATCGATTCGTTCCAAAGCGAAATTAGCAAACTGGACGCATCGAACGTCAAAAGCCAGTCGACTCCCACCGACATTTGCTATGTGATTTATACGTCCGGTTCCACAGGGGAACCCAAGGGCGTGCAGATTCCACACGGTGCAGTGGTTAACTTTTTGTATGCGATGCGAGAGACGCCTGGCTTCACTGCTGACGAATCTGTGTTGGCGGTGACTACGTTGTCGTTTGACATCGCTGTGTTGGAGCTTTACTTGCCAACCATTTTTGGCGGGTCCGTCGTGATCATGGATACTTATGGCGCAGTAAACGGCGAGCAGTTGTCGGAAGCGCTAGATGCACACGATATTTCATTGCTGCAAGCCACGCCGGGGACGTGGCGTTTGATGATTCAATCCGGTTGGAAAGGAAAGTCAGATCTGAAAGTCCTGTGTGGTGGCGAGCCAATGCCGAACGATCTTGTTCAACCATTACTTGATCGTTGTGGCGAGCTTTGGAACATGTATGGCCCGACTGAAACTACTGTCTGGTCGGCAGCATTCCAAATCAAATCAGCGGAAGCTCAGATTTTGATCGGTAAACCAATCGGCAATACCCAGATTTACATTTTAGGCCCGGATGGCCAAGAAGTACCCGTCGGAGCCGAAGGCGAGGTCTTCATTGGCGGTGCTGGCGTAACGCTCGGTTACCGCAACCGACAAGATCTGACCGATGAGCGATTTGTTGAAAATCCATACCGAAACCCATTCACCAGTTATATCAGTGATCGGCTTTATAAAACGGGTGACCTCGCTAGATATCAATTCGATGGTAACCTTCAATTCCTGCGTCGCAATGACAAGCAAGTGAAAGTTCGCGGGTTCCGGATCGAACTTGGCGAGATCGAGCAGAACATTGAAACCCACGCAGCGGTTCAGCAAAACGTTGTAATCGTTCGCGAAGACACGCCCGGCGACCATCGTTTGGTGGCCTACTTTGTTGCCCGTCCTAATCAGACGGTGAGCGGCAACCAGTTGCGTGAACATTTGCGAAAGTCGGTGCCGTACTACATGCTGCCTCAGCATTTTGTCATGCTTGAT
>JALZWN010000153.1 GCA_023300235.1 Mariniblastus sp. | reverse complement strand
GTTTGACTTAGAGAAAACCGAACTCTGGCGAGTCCGGCTACATGTTTCGATCCTAATCTTTATCTTTGACAGACCACTAGGCTCTTTCGGTAATTGAGTGGCAACAGCCCGCACGGTGAGATTTGCGAATGTTGCTCGCCCCGGATGGGGCCGTCCTAGGTAGCTCGGGGTGGAAGCCCCGAGCTAACGAAGTCGACCCCATCCGGGGTGAAAACAATTGCTAAGTTCCGCAGATGTTGTGGACATCGGGCACGACAACCACAACCGCTTACTCGCCCGCCGCAAGCTTTTTGACGTAAACGTAAAAGGCTCCGATGTCTTCGCCTTCGGTGGTTTGGAACAGGCCTTTCAGCTGAGTTCTACCGGCGGGCAGGTCGGTCAAAAAGATCGCGGCTTTTGCGTTGGTTTCAAAATTAGTTTCCAGTGCCAGGTCAGCTACCGATAGCTTTGCTGAAACAAACTGAAAGCGTCTGCCCGGCATCGTGCGATAAGCGTCTTGGCCCGGCACGGGTTTGCCGGGCGGCAAGGAATCGTTCACGCCGGCATTGGATTCTTTGGGCCAACGCCGCAATTCGATTCGGTACTTGCCTGCGGTTTCAACTTCGATATTCCAAAACCCCGTGCCTTCGGGCGTTGTTTTTGCCTCGCGAACGCTTCTTTGGTTCCATGGCGGGTTGGTGTCGCAAACCCAGTCATGGCAAGTCAGCCGAGACGGATTTTCGGCGGGGTTTCCGACGACGATAGCCGTTGCGTCGGAAAAGCTTGGTTTGATTTCTTCCCACCAGGTTTGATAATGAGCTCTCAGTTCGCGAACTTCGGCCGGGTAAGCCGCCGCGACGTCGCGTTTTTGGCTGGGGTCTGTGTCCATGTCGTAGAGTTCTTCTCCGTCGATCAACCGCCAACGAGAAGTCATCACCGAACTGGATTTCCACATGACCGGATCTTTGACGCGTTGGGAATCCGTGATCAGCACTCGGTTGTTCCAATCGATTTCGGGATCCGGTTTGCCTTGCAGCAAGCTGGCGATGCTTTTTCCGTCAAACTTGAGTTCCGCATCTGCCTTGAGTTTGCACAGTTCGATCAAAGTTGGCAGCACGTCGACCGCGTGGGTGACCGGTTTGACGTCGGTCGGTCGGTTGAGATTTCCCGCCGGCCAGTAGACAAAGAAAGGGACTCGATGTCCGCCATCGTATTGGCTGCCTTTGTTGCCTCGCATTTTTGCATTGAAAACGTTTTTGCCGTAAGCAGTTCCGTTGTCGGTCGTGAAAATGAAGATCGTATTATCTGTCAAATTCTTTTCGTCAAGAAAAGCTCTTAGCTGTCCAACGTTCGTGTCGATGTTGTCGATCATTCCATAAAAGTTCGCCAAGTTAAGATTTCGGTCGGCGTATTTTTTGGCTGATGCTTCTGGCGCGTGGAGAGGTCCGTGGGGAGCGTTGGTTGAGATGTATGCGACGAACGGTTTGTTCGCTTCGGCTTGTTCGGTGATAAATTGCTTGGCGTTATTGAAGAAAACGTCCGTGCAATAACCTTTGAACTTGGTCGGTTTGCCGTTCAAATAATAGCTGTCGTCGAAGTACGCGTTGTCCCAAATGTCTGGGGTTTGCCCGACGCCTCCGCCGCCATGTCGCAGCACGTGTGTGTAGCCGCGATCTTCCGGTCGGAACGGGTAGTTGTCGCCGAGGTGCCATTTGCCGAACATGCCCGTTGCGTACCCGGCATTGGAAAACACTTCGCCGATGGTTGGCTCGCCGGATCGCAGCATACTGCGTCCCATGATCGTATGCCAGACACCGGTTCGGTTAGCCCAGTGGCCTGATTGAAATGATGAACGCGTCGGCGCGCAAGTCGGTGAAACGTGGTAATCGGTCAACCGAATCGACTCCGCGTGTAAAGCATCGATGCTGGGAGTTTTCAACACGGGATTGCCGTGGCAGCTAAGGTCTCCGTAACCTTGGTCGTCGGTGATCACGATTACGACGTTAGGAGCATCTTTTCGCAATCGCAGCATCGGGTCTCCGGCAATGGCGGTAGCTGGAACCAAAACGCTTTGGAAAAACGCGACGACAAGGAACATCATAGAACCAATTCGAACAACAGTCACTAGAACTCCACGACTTATAAAATTAAAAACTGTTTAACGGGTAAGTTGACTATGCAACAAGCAGGTTGACTATGCAACCGGGAAACTAAAATCTCGATCCCGATCGGCCCTAGTTTAATAACCTGAGCCGCTGGAAGAGATTTGTTCAATGGGATGCCAAGTCGTTTTGACTTCGCAGAAATCCGAAATCAAATACGGGTTTTCGCTCTCCGGATCCATCCAGTCCAGATCAAACTTCTTGACTTGTTTCACGTTTTCACTCGCGAAGGCTTGGATGTTTTTCCACAGCTTGCTGTCGTCTCGATCAAAGGCGATCGCGTCGATGTCCATGTGACGAGCGGCGTGTTCGTGTAGTTCGGCTGCGTTTCCGGTCAGCACATTCACGACGCCACCGGGCACGTCGGAGCTGTTGAGCACTTCGCTAAAAGTGATCGCTGATAGCGGCATCGATTCGCTGGCCAACACGACGGCCGAATTGCCAGCGGCGATGATCGGAGCCACAAGCGACACCAAGCCGAGCAACGGGCTGGCTTCACTGGCGAACGCAAACACAACGCCTTTGGGTTCCAGAACCGAAAAGTTAAAGTGCGACGAAGCAACCGGGTTCACGCAGCTGAAAACTTGTTGATACTTGTCACACCAGCCTGCGTAGTATATCAAACGATCGATCGATTGAGTGATTTCGTTTCGAGCTTGAGCGTCGCTGAGCCCTTGGTCTTTGAGTTCGCTGCTGAATTGATCGGAGCGTCCTTCTAGCATTTCGCCGATGCGGTACAAGATCTGACTGCGATTGAAAGCCGATCGCTCGGCCCAGCCAGGTTGTGCGGATCGGGCGGCGACGATCGAGTTGCGGAGGTCTTTTCGTGACGCCAGACAAACGTTGCCGATGGACTTGCCGTTGACGCTGGGATTGTAGACTCGACCTGATTCAGTGCGCGGGAATTTACCGCCGATGTACATTTTGTACGTCTTAGCGATTTCGAGCCGCGAGGATGATTTCGGTGTTTTGGCCATGTTGGAAAGTAGAATTAAACGACGTGAGTTGGTAAGTGACGTGATGCGGTTTGTAAAAAATCGCGAGTGCCGCTGTGGCGTAGTGGGCAAGGGTTTTAGCTAATGTCCAGATAGGCAGCCAAGCCGTGCAGGCCACCTTCGCGGCCGAGTCCCGATTCTTTGTAGCCGCCGAAGGGAGACACCGGATCGAACTTGTTAAACGTGTTCGCCCAGACCACACCGGCTTTCATTTGAGCGGTCATGTTGAAGATTTTTGAGCCTTTGTCCGTCCAGACGCCGGCGCTTAAACCGTACGGCGTATTGTTGGCCTTCTTGATGACCTCGGCCACCGTGCGGAAAGTTTGCACCGTCAATACAGGGCCAAAGATCTCCTCTTGTGCGATCCGGTTCGACTGAGCGACCTGCGTGAATAGGCTCGGCCGGCACCAGTAACCTTGCTCGGGCACGTTTGAATCGGGCTGGTAGAAATCGGCACCTTCTTGTTTACCGATCTCGATGTATGACTCGATGGTCTTCAATTGTTTGGCCGAATTGATCGCCCCGACGTCGGTGTTTTTGTCCAGCGGATCGCCAACGATCAACGAGTTCATTCGGTGTTTGAGTTTTTGGATGACCTGGTCGTGGACGGATTCTTGGACCAGCAATCGGCTGCCAGCACAGCAGACGTGGCCTTGGTTAAAGTAGATCCCGTCGACGATTCCTTCGACGGCTTGATCGATGGTGGCGTCTTCAAAAACGATGTTTGCCGCTTTGCCACCGAGTTCGAGTGTCAGCCGTTTGTTGGTGCCAGCGAGTGATTTTTGGATTTGTTTCCCGACGGCGGTTGAGCCAGTGAAAGCAATCTTGTCGACGTTTTTGTGGTTTACCAAAGCTTCGCCGACCGCCCCGTGACCGGTCACGAAGTTCACCACTCCCGGCGGAAGCTCGGCTTGCTGGAAAATCTCTGCCAGCTTCATCGCGGTCAGGGACGTGGTCTCGGCAGGTTTGAGCACGACAGTGTTGCCGGCGGCAAGTGCTGGTGCGATCTTCCATGCGGCCATCAACAACGGAAAGTTCCACGGGATCACTTGCCCGACGACTCCAAGCGGTTTTGGATTTCGATTGGGGAAGGCATAGTTGAGTTTGTCCGCCCAACCGGCGTGGTAGAAAAAATGAGCCGCCGCCAGCGGGATGTCGATGTCGCGCGACTCGCGAATGGGTTTGCCGCCGTCGAGCGTTTCCAAGACCGCCAGCTCGCGGGCTCGTTCTTGGATCAATCGAGCGATGCGGAAAATATATTTGCCGCGTTCTTTGCCCGGCATCTTGGACCAAGTTTTGGAGTAGGCCGTTTGGGCAGCTTTGACCGCGCGGTCGACGTCGGCTGGATTGGCTTCGGTTAACGATGCGAGCGGCTTTTCGGTGGCCGGGTTGATGCTGTCAAATTTTTCGTCCGATTCTGATTCAACAAACTCGCCGTCGATAAACAAGCCATACTCGCTCTCGATTTTGACATGGTCGGTGCTTTCGGGGGCGGCGGCGAGTTCCCAAGAGTTGGTTTCGGACATGGTTGGATGCGAGGCTCGGTGGAAAGGTCTACGGTTCAACTTTGAAAATCTTATCAAATTGGCTTTGGTTTTACTTGGACTGGCGAAGCAAACTTTGTCAAAGTTTCCCAAAACGGCCCGAATATAACGGCAGCGTCCATGAAACCGCCGGGCTAACCTAAACCGGATTTTCGGAAAGCCAAAGTTTTGCCTTGTTGTTCGGCCGGCGAGCAGTCTCTGGGCCAACGTGCGTTTGCGTGTGCGCGAAAGTTGTTTAGAATGAGGACGCCCGCTGCCTTGCCATTTTAAAGCCCATTTTTATGCCGACAACGGAAGACGCTCTGGCTGTTTTCGCTGGGGACTCGCCAATTGATTTGACCGACGGTCAATTGATTTAACGAAAGTATTCGTCGCATCGTCGGATTGTGAGCACGCACAACTAACCTGTCAGATCTTAGTCTGGTACGTATTTAATATGAAACTGATTGGACAAGCATTTAATTCTGGACGCATCGACTTCCACCGCAAGGAAAATCCGTGGGCGTTTCAGCGCATTGATGCCGGAATGAAGCAAAGCCAAGCCGACCGGATTCGGTTGGACCCAAGCCAAGCACCGATCGAGTTGGTGTCGGCGGAGATCAATGGCGATGAAGTGCCGTCTTGGTTGGACCGGATGGAACGTGTTTTGAAAACGGCCGACTCGATGTACCTGCAATACAAATCAGGGGTCTTGCGATTTCGTATGGCGAGTCACGACGCGGGTAAAAATCGGACCTTCGTCACGTTGGGTAATCAAGACGAGTTTAATCTTTACGCTGCCAATAACTGGACCAACCTGCGGTACATGTATGCGACTCGCGGTACGGGGTCGACAGGTTTTTGTTTCGACGTCCAAACGCTGATCAGTCATCGTAAAAATAACGAACGGCCGGCCGAGCGATTCGAGATTCAAGCTCGGATGGATTCGATGTTGGAGAATGCGAAGCCGCGGTTGATCGTCGACGCGACGGGGGCAACGGCTTCGGTTGATTTGATCGAATGGCGAGGGACGGTGAAAGAAGGTGAAACCGGGCGTTACACGGTGGACGGCAGTCGGCTTGAGTTTGCGGTTCGTGAAGTGAACCGGCCGTTTACTTTGTTGCACGAGAATCGAGTTGAGTTCAATTCGGATTCGTATAATTTTGGCGAGGACAAGGTCGTGCCGTTGCTGAAGCGTGTGATGGACAAACGGCTGAAGCAGTTGGACGCATCGGCAGAGCCAGCGGCGGAAGAAGAAGACGGTCTTGCAAGCGATTAGCCCTTTTTGCTGGGTTAAAAAAACGCGACTGCAAAGCGTTTGGCAATCTGGGATGAGCTGAGAGTCGCCGGTTGGTTGCCGTTGGGATGTCACGATGGCAAAGATCAGTTTACCGACGATCTGACTACTGCTGCACTTTCTTTTCTCTGTCAAACATGTTTTCGTAGTCACCCAATGCCTTATCCGCTTCGCCCAAACATAAACTCGTTGACTGCTGCCAAGCTGCAAGCAAAACTTGCGGACGGGGCGGGATTGGGCCTTTCGCTTGTTCAGATTAACGCAGCAAATGTCGTTCAGTTTGCAGCGGATAAGGTCGGGACGAAGCAAGGCGGCGTTTTACTGGCCAAGATTTGCTTGGGGAGTGAAGCGGACGTTTCGATCGTCGATCCGCGGCCGGTTCAAATTTCTCGGCCGCATGTGAACGTTTCGACATCGAATCCGTTGGTTGACTGTATCGGCTGCCAATACGCCGGTTGGTCGTTGGCGGTAGGCGAGTATTCAGCGATGGCCAGTGGGCCGATTCGTCTGCTGCGAGGGTGTGAATCGATTCTGGAAAGTTATGGATTGTCGCAAACCGATCAACAAGCGGTGATTGTTTTGGAGACGGACAAACTGCCAACCGAATCCGTCGTCGATTATATCGCTCAACAAGTTGGCGTCGCGGCAGCGGACCTTTTGATTTGCATTGCAAACACTTCTAGCTTGCCCGGTTCAATCCAAGTTGTCGCTCGCAGTGTTGAAACCGCGATGCACAAGTTATACGAAATCGGATTCGATCTAACGACGGTCCGTTCGGCGCAAGGCACAGCACCGCTACCACCGTCGACCGATAGTGACTTGGTCGCGATGGGCTGGACCAACGATGCGATGCTTTACGGTGCGAGTGTTGAGTTAACGGTTGATGCAAACGACGCAGACATCGCCGCGATCATCGATCAGGTGCCGTCGAGTAGTTGCGGTCAGTTTGGGAAGCCATTTTTGACGGTGTTCGAAGAGGCTGGCCGAGACTTTTATCAGATCGACCCGTTGTTGTTTGCGCCTGCTGAAATTTTGATCGTGAATCAGCGAACGGGTAATCGCTTTTCGGCAGGCAAGTTGCATTTGGATGTTTTAAAAACTTCATTTGGAGTTTGACGATGGCGGCAAGCCCAACGCCAGTTCGATGTGCCGTTTTGGCCGACCCCAAGAGTTGGCATTTTCAAGATCTCGTTCGCGCCTCGCAGTTGCTAAAGCGAATAGGCCAAGCGGATATTCAATTGACCGCTTGCAGCTTTGAGCAGATGGCAGGTGGTTTGGTTTCAAATCAGCCAAACTTTCGATTCGAACCGAAGTCGGCCGAGACCCCGGATGTGGTATTTGTCCGCGTGATGCCGGGTGGAACGCTGGAGCAAATTGTTTTCCGCATGGACCTGCTACAACGAATGTTGCTCGCCGGGACCCCGGTGGTTAACTCGCCGAAAACCATCGAAGCGTCGGTCGATAAGTATTTATGTTTGGCCAAACTAGCCGCTGCGGGCATTCCGGTTCCGGATACTCAGGTGAGCCAATCGTTGGGTCAAGCGATTTGCGATTTTGAATCGTTGGGCGGTAATGTGGTGGTCAAGCCGATCTTTGGGAGTATGGGCAGAGGAGTTCAGCGATTAACGGACGTCGATCAGGCGAGGGATTGTTTTGAGCGTTTGATTGGGCAGGGATCGGTGGTCTATCAGCAGCGGTTTGTTTCGCATTCGGGGAGTGATTTGCGTTTGCTGGTGATTGACCAGCAAGTTTGGGCGATGCGAAGGGAAGCGAATTCAGGTTGGATTACCAACATCAGCCAAGGCGGAACGGGATTCGAGCACGAGCCCACCGAAGTCGAAATTGATTTAGCGTTGCGGTCGGCTCGTGCGGTCAACGCGAGTGTTGCCGGAGTTGATTTGGTTTATGACCAAACGACGGGCCAAGCGAAAGTGCTGGAAGTCAACGCGTCGGTCGGTTGGAAAGAGATCAGCCGAGTGCTTGAGGTCGACTTTGGGAAAGAAGTTTTGCTGTCGATTTTGAAAGCGGTTGAAAGAAACTAAAAGCCCGGAAGAGGCATCAATGGTAGTCCGACGCGTTAGCGAGGATTTGCTCCGTTTCCAAGCTATACTCTTACTCTTAATCCGAATCCGAATCCGTAGGGAAATACTCCCGTACCACCTGATAGAACTCGGCGGCGGTATCGACTTTAGCAACATGAGTCCGAAAGGCCCGTGCCCCCGAACGTCCTTGTGCGTAGCAACAAGCGTATCGCCGCATCAGGTGAGCCCCTTTATCTTCGCCGAAACGGTCGGCCAGTAAATCAAAATGGTGGAGCAAACATTGTCGTTGTTGTTCAAGCGTTGGGTCAGGCGGGATCGGTTCGCCGGCCAATGCGGATTGGCATTGAGCAAACAACCACGGGCGTCCGAGGCAGGCTCGAGCGATCATCACGCCGTCGACGTCGTAGTTGGCGAACGCGTGGAGCACTTTATCGGGGCTGTCCAAGTCACCGTTGCCGATCAGTGGAATCGATTTTAAAAACGGTTTGAGCCGTGAGATTTGATCCCAGTCTGAGTGGCCGCGGAACATATCTTCGGCGGTTCGACCGTGCACGGTTAGTGCGGCGGCTCCTGCGCCTTCGACGACTTGAGCGATGTCGATGGCGTTGATTTGGTCGCGGGTGCAGCCAAGCCGAATTTTGGCGGTCACCGGAGTTGGGTGGCAGGCTTGTACGACTTGTTCGATGATCGCTCCCATTTTCTGGGGTTGGCTGAGCAAATAGCTGCCGCTTTTGGCCCGCTTGGTTACTTTTTTGACCGGGCAACCAAAGTTGATATCGACGATGCTGACTTGGTAGTCTTCGACCAAACGTTTGCCGACTTTGGCCATGGTCTCGGGATGGTTATCCCAGATTTGAACGGCGAGTGGTTTGGGTTCTTGCCGTACGCCCCAAAGTCGTTCGGGATGCTCGGGGGTGTTTTCGTCCAGCCAGACAAAGCTGCTGGCGTTGATCATCTCGGTTGCGATTAAGCCGGCGCCGCCGTACTCGCGAACGATCTGGCGGAACGCGTAATTGGTGTAGCCAGCCATCGGCGCCTGCAAGACTGGCGGGTCGACGGTGACGTTGCCGATTTGAATGGGTTGCACGAGTGGTGCAGCGGAGCTCAGGGGTGTTTCTGGGGCGGTTGGCATGCGGTTATCTTACCGGGGGCTTGCTATGTTTTAGTCGTTAATCTTTCTGGTGGTCGGATCGAATCAGGGTAACTCAGTTTTTGAATCTGGGGGCTACCATTGATCAGGCCTTCCTGTTTTGTAAAACGGATTCACCTTGTGGATCGATTCAGAACCCTTTGTTTGCAATCGTTGGGCTGTTACGATTTCGGTTGTTTCCTTTCCCCTTGCACACAAGTACAGAAGATTCATGACTCGAAAAGCCAATCAACTCCGCCCGGTAAAAATCAAACGCAAGTTCACTAACAAAACACCCGGAAGCGTGTTGTATCAATCCGGCGAAACGGTGGTGCTGTGTACGGCGAGTGTTTCCAAGGACGTGCCGCCGTGGATGCGGGACGATGAGAAGGGCTGGATCACGGCTGAGTATAATATGTTGCCGGGCAGCACGAGCCCACGAAAGCGTCGAGATCGAAATAAGGTCGATGGTCGCACGACGGAGATTCAGCGGTTGATCGGGCGGAGTTTTCGAGCGGTGGCGGATTTGCAAGCGTTGGGGCCGGTGCAGATTACGGTGGACTGCGATGTTTTGCAGGCCGATGGGGGAACTCGGACGGCGAGCATCACCGGTGGGTTCATTGCGTTGGTGGATGCGATCAATTCGATCAAAAAAGATTTGCCCGATCCGAAGGTGTTTCCGCTGCGAGATAGCGTCGCGGCGATCAGTGTTGGCGTGGTTGATGGAAAGCCGGTAACGGATTTAGATTATCCGATGGACTTCGCCGCGGCGGTGGACATGAATGTTGTGATGACCGGTAAAGGGCAGTTCGTGGAAGTGCAAGGAACGGGCGAAGAGTCGACGTTTAGCGAAACGGAACTGGCGGCGTTGCTTAAGCTGGCCAAGAAGAGTGTCAAAGAGCTGACCGAATTGCAGCAGAAGGCGATTGGAAAGAAGTGGCCGTTTTAGTTGGTTTGCAGGTGACTTTCGTTTCTGTCGTAGTAGTGATTGCATCCGAGGCGAGTAGCATTCGTGAATCTCACCATCGGGGCTCTTCCCGCTAAATTACCGGAAGAGCCAAAAAGGTTAACCACTACAGGATCCGTTTTGGTGGAACGATCAGGTTGGCAGTTAGCAGCCCGCCGACGATTGCGATTGCGATAAACGACATGTTGAACCCGATCTCGATGCCTTCGGCTTGATTGTTTTCGGCGAACGCTGTCAAACTCTTGTAGCCGAGGCTTCCGGGTACTAGCAGCAATGTTGCAGGCATCTGGGTGATCGAGGCCGGCCGATCGAAAAACCGAGCGTACAAGTTCGACGCCAGTCCGACGGCCAGTGCTCCCGCGAACGCGCCAGATTGGGCGTCTTGTTGCTGGGTGACGGCAAGAGCTGCCGCGGCTCCAGTCCATGTGACCAATACAATGACAAACCAGTCTTTTATACGAGCTTGAAACAAAATCGCTAACGTAATCGGAGCGATGATCAAGGCGAGTAGATAAGTCTCCGTCGCGCCCATCGGCAGCCATGGGTTGGTCTCTACTGGAGCAACCGGTCGGCAGAACGCAAGCAACCTCCAGGCGAGCGTCACTCCTAGTACCAAGCCAAGGAACGTGACCAACGATCCGGCCAGACGCGCCACGCCGCAACTCAAATGTCGGTTGGCGAGTTCGGCGATCGCGACGGTAAACGAATACCCAGGCACGATTATGATGATGGCTCCGAGCAGAGCGACCGATTGATCGAAGTTCGGAATGAAGAAGCCAACCCCGATCGCCGCCGCGGCGGCCAAGAAACCAGCAGTGATTTCTAGCAAGTGCTCGTGAGGAAGCAAAAAACCTAATAAGCGTTCCCAGCCGACCAGCAAGGCTCCGACTGCTCCGGCGAATATCGCCTCGATAACTCCACCGCCCAGCAAAATCGTAACACAGGCGCTTGCCACGCAGCAAGTCAGTACGGTTGCCCAAAACGGATAGCGATTTGGAGCGGCAT
Organism: Mariniblastus sp.; assembly: GCA_023300235.1. Taxonomy (GTDB): domain Bacteria; phylum Planctomycetota; class Planctomycetia; order Pirellulales; family Pirellulaceae; genus Mariniblastus. The sequence goes on along the minus strand of JALZWN010000153.1, from coordinate 13,549 downwards.
CGACGGTTTTGATTTGTTGGTGAGCCGCCACAAGATCGATCTCGCCGGCGTCCAGTCGAGCCAGCACGTTGTCGAAATCGATTAACTTTCCAAGTTGTGGGTTGGTTGGTTCAATCCGTTTTAGCCAGTTTCGATGCAAGCCGTTTTCGAAAGCAATCAGTAACGACGTCGGCGTGTATAAAAACTCGGCCTTCTCGTTCAGCCCCACCGCCAACCTGCCCATCAGGCGTTCTAGACGATACGCAGGGGTGCCATACTGGTGCAACATTAGCGCAGCATCCATCAAGAACGCTTTCTCGGGCGCAATGTCTGGATTGTTTTTTTTTAATTCCTCGGGGGGAATTTGTGATTTTTCAAGCATAAGACGATTGTAAAAATTAACCACTGCTGGGAATAAGGTTAGGAACCTTGGCGTGGTTTGCGAGTTAAGGTTGACATCGAGAATTATTCACCGGCAGCAAAATTACTGCTGGGATTACTGCTAAGAAGAGGCCTAGGCCGCAAATAACGGAGGATGATTGCAAGTATTGGGTCGATCGCAAGGCTTAACACCCGCGTCGTTGACTCCTGTCGATAAAGTTTCTGGTTAGTTTGCGGGAAATTTAACGGCGAAAAAAGCTTTGAGAGATTGCCGATCAGAGGATTGGCTTGCCGACAAACCGAAATAAGTTGGTTAGAATAAACTGACGGTGCCAAAACATTACAGCAAGGAATCTTAGATGAACAACCCGGCCGACCAAGCTGCTCTTTCCGGCGATGAAGTTAAAGCTCTTGAAAAGCTAAATGAAGCTTATCAGTCTGTGCGCAGCGAGTTGAGCAAAGTGATCGTTGGGCAGAACGAGGTGATTGAGCAGTTGATGATCGCGATCTTCGCCCGAGGCCATTGTTTGCTTGAGGGCGTTCCCGGTTTGGCGAAAACGCTGATGATCAGCACGCTGGCTCGGACGTTGAACCTCGATTTCAGCCGGATTCAGTTCACGCCTGACTTGATGCCCAGTGACATCGTCGGGACCGAAGTGATCCAGGAAGACAAAGCCACTGGATCGCGTGAATTTAAGTTCTTGCATGGACCAGTGTTCTCGAACATCGTGTTGGCGGATGAAATCAACCGAACGCCCCCCAAAACGCAAGCGGCGTTGTTGGAAGCGATGCAGGAAAAGCAAGTCACCATCGGCGGCGAGCGACGGAAGCTGCCGACGCCGTTCTTTGTGCTGGCGACGCAAAACCCGATCGAGCAAGAGGGTACTTATACCTTGCCAGAGGCTCAGCAAGATCGTTTCATGTTCAAGGTGTTCGTGAAGTACCCGAGCTACGATGAAGAATTCCAGATCGCGGCAACGACCACGTCGGATGTTTCCGCCGAAGTCCAACAAGTGCTCTCCGGCGAAGACATTATTCGTTTGCAAAATCTGGTCCGACGCGTGCCGGTGCCGTCGCACTTGATTCACTTTGCGCTCCGCATCGTTCGTGCTACCCGCGTGCTGGAAGGCGATTGCCCAGAGTTCATTCAGGAAACGGTCAGCTGGGGTGCCGGTCCACGGGGTGTGCAAAACTTGCTGTTGGGCTGTAAGGCTCGGGCGGTTCTGGAAGGCCGTTCTTACGCGACGACCGAAGATTTACGCGCCGTTGCGAAACCCGTTTTGCGTCACCGCGTGATCACGAACTTCAATGCGGAGTCTTCAGGTATCACGTCCGACGATGTGATTGATCGGTTGTTGGCCGAGATTCCTGAGCGTAGCGAAGGCGATCAAATTGCTCCTGAACTAGCGAAGGCGTTTTAATTCATGTCAGGTTCTGACGCGAAAAAAACTCCTGCCGGCGAATTTGCTCGGCACCTAGATCCTGAAACGCTCGACAAAATTAAGCGTCTGGACGTTCGTGCGCGGGCGGTCGTGGAAGGCTTTATCACCGGCCAGCACCGTAGTCCTTACAACGGATTTGCGATCGAATTTAAAGCTCACCGCGAATACGCCCCCGGCGATGATTTGCGGCATATCGATTGGAAGGTTTGGTCAAAAACCGACCGACTGTATATTAAAGAGTACGAAGAAGAAACCAATCTAAAATGCCATTTGATCGTCGACGCGAGCAAGTCGATGCGATACGGCGAAAAGGATAAGGGCAGCTGGAGTAAGTTCGATTACGCGGCTACGGCGGCGGCGAGTTTGGGCTACATGATGCAGCAGCAAGCGGATTCGGTGGCTTTGACGACGTTTGCAAATCAAATTTTGACGACGACCAAATCGTCTTCTCATCCATCGCATCTGAAATTAGTGTTGCACGAACTGGAGCAAACCAACCCGGACGATACGACCGACGCCAGCGGCGTGTTCTTGAAAGTTGCCGCTCAACTTCGCCAGCGAGGCATGGTGGCGATTTTCTCGGATTTGTTTGTAGATCCTGATGAGCTCGGTAAGGCGTTGCAGCAGTTTCGATTACGACGGCATGAGGTGATCGTGTTTCATGTGATGCATCGCGACGAATTAAATTTTCCGTTTGAAGAAAATACGTTGTTCCGTGGTTTAGAAGCGGACGCTGAGTTGATGGCCGAACCGAGGGCGTTGAAGAAGTCTTATTTAGAAGCAGTGGGCGAGTTTCAAGAGCGCGTCAAAAAGGTCTGTGCGGTGGCGGGCGTCGATTACGTGCTGTTAGATACTTCTAAGTCGCTTGGCGGGGTGTTGGCAAGCTATTTGAATTTCCGCTCCAAAACTAGGAAACGGATGGGCAATGCTTAGTTGGTTCCTAAATCCTTGGATGTTGTTCGGTGCGGCCGCGATTGCTTCGCCGATTCTGATTCACTTGTTGAACAAGCGGCGGTTTAAAATCGTCGAATGGGCGGCGATGGACTTTTTGTTCCAAGCGGACAAAAAGAATCGTAAACGCGTTCAACTGGAAAACTTGATTTTGTTGGCCTTGCGTTGTTTGGCGATGCTGTTGGTTGCGTTGATGCTGGCGAGGCCATTTTTGCCGTCCAGTTTGACAAGTTTTGCGCAACAATCGCAAAAGATGGAACGTGTTCTGCTGGTTGATGATTCGCTTAGCCTGACCGTGCCGCGCGGGAATGGTACGGCCTTTGACGATGTGAAGGAAACCGTAAAAGACATGCTGGCTGGCTTTGCGAAATCTAGCGACACCGAAGACTGGATTACAGTGATGCTCGCTAGCGAACCCGAGAATCCGGTGTTGGCCAATGAGCCACTGACGATGGCGACGTTGGCGAAGTTGAGCGAATCGGTCGATCGATTGACGTGTGTTGATCGCGGCGTGGATTATTCGGTTGCGTTGGATCGTGTGTCGCGTTATTTGACCGGTCAGCGTGAAGCGGGCGGTCGAGCGTTGTACGTTTTTTCTGATTTGCGACAACGCGATTGGAGCTTGGAAACGGATTCTGAAACCGCGCCGAACAAGCTGTTGGCTACGATTGGCGATGCCGTGGAAGGCTGCTATGTGGTCGATACGGGTGACGGAAACGATCAGAACTTGAGCGTTGTTTCGGTGCGGCCGTTGGAGTTCCCGATCGCCGGTAAAGTGATTCCGTTCGAGGTCATGGTCAGAAATAATGGCTCGCAAAACGTAGAACAAGTCCGAGTCATGTTTCAGGTGAACGAGGGGCAGCCTGAATACGAGACGATTGGGAACTTGTCGCCTGGGCGTTCTGCGGTGCTTGAGTTTCGATACGTATTCCCGGTCAGTGCTGCGACGGCGTTGGAAGACTCACTGGGCGAACTTAATAAAGACGGCAAAGCCCCGTTAACGAACTATCGCGTGCTTGCTCAAATTGATCGACAGTCGTTGGGCGAAGATGGTCTGCTGGCGGACCAATTGGTGTCCGATAGCGAATCGATTTACGCGGCGCGGGTTTCTGATGGAATCTCGGTGTTGTTGGTCGACGGTGCTTCGTCTTCAGTTTCTGAACGCAGCGATTCGCATTACTTGCGAGCCCTGGATGTTCCCGGTGCGGGGTTGAAGGTGACGACGATCACGCCGGCGGATTTGGAAACGGTTTCGCTCTCGAATTACCGAGTGATTTTCTTGTGTAATGTGGATGAGGCGTCGATGCCGCGTGTGCGTTCGCTGGAACGGTGGGTCGAGAGCGGTGGTGGGTTGGTGATCATGCCTGGTGATCGTGTCCGAGCTCAAACATTCAACGATGCTTTCTATCGTGAAGGTGCGGGGCTGTCGCCGGTTAAGTTGCAAACTATCGAAGGCGATCCGAGTTTGGGGCAGTGGGTTAACTTTGAAGTTGCCCCGCAAGTGCATCCAGCGTTGCAGGTGGTTTTGGATAGTGAAGCGACCAGCGTGAGCAAGATTGATGTGTTTATGTGGTGGGAGGCGATCGTTAATTCTGATTTGCTGGGCAAGACCGCTTCGGTGCCGTTGCGGTTGACCGATCAAGCCAATTCGCCGGCCATGGTCGATCGGATCTTGGGCAAAGGACGCGTCGTGTTTTTTGCTTTTCCAGCGGATGCGGATTGGTCGATGTGGCCGACCGGCGGGACTTTTGTGCCGATCACGTTGGGTTTGATCGACGGCTTCGTGGGGAACGCCAATGAGTCAAGCGTGGTGCAGGCGGGTGGCCAGATTCGGTATCCGGTCGATTTGTCAGCTTATAAAAATCGTGTTTCGCTAACCAATCCGGACGGTGACATGATCGAAGCGGTGGCCACGCCGATGAAGTCAGTAGAGAAAAATCAAGAAGCCAAAGCGGATGCGGATACCAAAGCGGATGCGGAAGCCGAATCGGAAGCGGGCGACGAAACCGCAGCGCCGGGTGGATCGACTCCGGATTCAGTGGTTGCCGGTTTAGACGAGACCGATAGCGGGGTTCTTTATCAAGCTGAATTTCCGCCGATCGATGGGCAGGGTTTCTATGAAATGAAGTTGCAGAATAACGACGGTGGCGAAACGCCAATTTTGTTCGCGGCTAACGTGGATGCGAGCGAAGGCGATCTAAAACGGTTGCCGCGAAACGTGGTAGAGGGCGATTTCTTTGGTGGTAACGTGAACGTGGTCGATTCGGCTGAGTTGTCCAAGCAGGTCGTCAAAGGTGGTTCGTCTGAGTTGTGGATGTTTGCGTTGATGCTGTTGTTTGGCACGCTGGTGGCGGAACAATTTCTTGGTTGGTTTTGGGGACGGAAACGATGATCCAATTCTCTCGAAAATTCGAGACGCGAACGGCTTTATGGGTAAGCTCAATCAGTTTGGTTGCGTGCTTGCTGGTTGGTATGTTCACCGGGACAGCTGAAGCTCAAATTTGGTTTCGCGGCCAGCAAATGGACGGCGGGCTGGATAATTCCGAGGCGAATTTGGCGTCGCTGCCAACGGATCCCAATCTACAATCGATCCTTGAAAAAGCGAAGCGATTTCAAGTGGATGGGAACTTTCGCGTTGCCACAAAGTTAATGCAGGTGGTGCTTGATCGCTCCGGCGGTGCGTTGTATAGCGATGACGAACAGGTTTATTTTAGCTTGGTGCGACAAGTCGAGCGGCAGTTGGCGGCGTTACCGGCGGCGGGTTTGGCGGCGTACCGACTTGACGCCGACGCTGAAGCCAGGGCGATTGTGTCTGCGGGAGAGCAGGGCGGGCAGGCCGGTCTTGAAAACGCATTGAACCGAGTGGTTAGCCAATACTTTATTAGTAGCGTTGGCGATGAGACAGCGGTACGGTTGGGGCGGTTGTATTTGGATCGATACGATTTCGTCAATGCGAGGCGAGTTTTTGAAAAAGCATTGCTGCACCCGGATATCGCGATCGAGAAGAATGAGATTGCTTCGCACATCGCGTTGTGCGATTTGTTTTTGAACGATCTTAGGTCTGCGGCAACATTGACCAAACAGTTGCTTGAGAAAGAACCCAACTTGCGGTTGGCTCGATTGGTCGCTGACGAAATCGATAATGTCGAATCTGGCTCAAGTCGCATCAATCCGGTGCAGAGAAACCCCACAACTGGTTGGGATATGCCGTTGGCCTCGAGTGCTCGGTACGGCGTCGGGTGGCCGGTCGATGAGCGGATGTTGAGTGACGAGTTGGTTGCGACGTTTCAGTTTTACTTTGATCCGAGCATTCGCTATTCAAAATCAAAACGGTCCGGCGGGAGTTTTCTCAGCGGCGAACGAGCTTACGGGGAAGAGGCTGCAAAGACGCTCAATGGGCTGGAAACCAGAATGGTCGCGAATCAACAAAAGCATCAATGGCGACCAGCGGGAATGTTGTTGTTTGGTCCTAATGAGGTGTATGTGAAAACCTCGCAGGATTTGGTGGTTTTGAAAAAGAGCGAGTTGCCGCTGGATGGCAAGAGTGCGGCGGCCAGCGTTTTGGAACCGTCGATGACCAGTTGGCGGAGTTTGTGGAAGAATGTTTTTGAAATTGATGCCGGCACGATGGCTCGGTTAGGGATTGTATCGCAATTTGGCGGCGTCGTACGGTCCCCACGGGGCGAGAAAATTAGTAAAGAGAGTTCGACGCCGACGTCGGTGTCCGAAGTGCAAACCTATGGCGACGCGATCGCCGCTCAGTTTTCGATCCACAACGATGTTTTGTATTCGATCGAAGGTAAGCCCGATGATGGGTCCGCGGTCAGGACTGTCCGGAGGCGGCAAAGATTTGTGTTCGGGCAGACTTTTAATCGATCTCGCACTAATCATTTGGTCGCTTACGATCTTTCTCAAGAGGGCAAGGTGCTCTGGAGCTTGCCAGTTGACGGCGGTGAAAAAACGAAACCGGCGGGTGTGGACGGCGAAGAAGTCGAAGAAAAGTTTTTGACTCAGGGCGGGCTGATGGGTGCTCCGGTCGGCTACCGAAACACAATCATCGCGCCGGTGAACATCAACGGCGCGATTTGGATCTACGGTTTGGATCCCAACGCGGATGGCGCCACGCTGTGGAAGTCGCATTTGTGCGAAGAACCTCCCACTGGGGCGAATGCTTGGTCGCCGATTAACCTGGCGATCGACGGTAGCGATGTGATGGTATCGTGTGGCTTGGGAGTGGTGTTCGTTTTGGATGCCGCGTCTGGTCAAACTCGAATCGCGCGACGTTACAAACGCGGGGGAACGCCGCATAAGGTTTTGGGATCTTCGCGTTGGCCGGGTGTCAAGAAATTGGTGTTCGACGACGGTTGGTCTTCGGATACGATCATTCCGTTTGGTCGGCAGATGATCTGTTTTTCTTCTGACGCCACTGCGATCGAATCGATTGATCGGGAGTCTGGTGAAATGCTGTGGAAAAGCGATTTCGATTTGATTTCGCGAAAGCTTGATTATTTATTGGGTGTCTACGATGGGGTGTTGTACGCCGCCGGACCGGAAACGATCGCCGCGTTCGATTTGAATGCTCGGAAACTTATCTGGGGGGGCGACGATCTGTTCGGAAAAGAAGTGTCGCTGGGTAAAGGTTTGTTGACACCGCAAGGAATCTTTGTGCCCGTGGGCGAACAGATTTTTCAGTTTGATTTGATGCCGCAGAGATTAGGGACTCAGCCCAAACCCGTTCGTGAAATTTCGGTGGATCTCGGCGGTGCGGATGTTGGAAATTTGTTTAGCGATGGCGACCGGTTTTGGGTCCATGGCGGCAATCGAATTTATGCCTTGGAGGCCAAACCAGAATGATCTTGGCCGAAACAAGTTTATTAGAGTGGCTCGTTGGCAGTGATCCCAACGGTGAGGGGACTCCGCGTTTGCAGTGGATGAATATGCCCGAGTCGTGGGGCGTGTTCGTGTTGCTGTTGGTCGTGGCGGCAATCGTTTTCGGTGTCTTCTGGCTGTACCGCCGTGAGATCAAAACGTGCCCGATGCCGATCAAGTTGACGATGGCAGGGCTGCGGTTGGCTGTGTTGTTGTTGCTGTTATTGATGTGGCTTAAGCCTTCGGTGTTCTATCAGCAGGTGAGCGAGATCAAGCCGACGATTGGGCTGTTGCGAGATAGTTCTTTGTCGATTGGACAAACTGACAAGTATGAAGATGCAGCCGAAGCCAAGCGCATGGCGAGTTTGACAGGACTGGATGTAGATGCGATCGCCACCGGATTAGTGGCGCGGACCAAGTTGATTAACGGGGCGTTTGAAAAGAATCCAACCGTGCTGGAAGGGCTGCGAGAAAAGGGGAATGTCCGCGTGGTTGACTTCGCGACCGGAAGCAAGCAAGTCGCTTTCATCGAGGGGGCGGAAGTTAAGGGAGGTGGTGAAGCCGGGGAGAGTGAAGGGGGTGAGTCGGAGGATCTGAAGGAGGGAACGGGGATTCCGGCATTGGTGCCCAAGGGGTTGGGGACGGATTTGTATCAAGCGGTGCGGGAATCGCTAGAGAGCAATTCGCGTGTTTCGGCGTTGGTGATGGTGACCGAAGGCCAGCATAACGGCAATGAGGACCCGATCGCGATCGCGAGAAAGGCTGCTAGCCAAGGCGTGCCGATTTTTGTGGTCGGTGTCGGTGACCCGAATCCGCCACGTAACTTAAGCGTGCAAAATGTTTACGTTCGTGAAAAGGCGTATCCGGATGAGCCGTTCGAGGTGGAAGCGGAATTGCAAACGACACGAGTTGGCGAGCAAGGTGTGCCTAACGAGCTACCGATCGAATTGCTGCAACAAGAAATTGACCCCGTGACTGGCGAAGCTGGTCCGATCGTTTCGGTCGAGACTCAAACCATCAAGCCGCCGTCAGGTGGTGGTTTGATGCGAGTTAACTTTGGACATGTTGTGGGTAACCCCGGCAGATACGTGTTTACGGTAAAGGTTCCCGAGTTGGCCGGCGAAACGGACGCAAATGACAACTCAGATTCGGCGGAAATGGACGTGCTGGATGCGCAAGTCAAAGTGTTGCTGGTTTCCGGGTTGCCGAGTTGGGATTATCAGTTGGTCTCGCGGATGCTGCAACAAGACAGCACGATTGATCTTTCTTGCTGGTTGCAGTCGATGGACGAAAGCCGACCTCAAGAAGGAAACTCTCCGATCACGCAACTGCCGCAGACGGCTGAGGCGTTGAGCGAATACAACGTTGTGATTTTGATGGATCCGGATCCCGCAGAATTTTCGGCCGAGTGGATTTTTAACTTAAAAAAGTTTAGCAAGCGGAGTTCGGGCGGCGTGATGTTCGTTGCTGGTCCTCAGTTTTCCGGCGAATTTGTAACGATGAATCGCTTGCAGGGCATTCGAGAAATTTTGCCGGTACGATTTGGTGATAGCCAGTCGATCGAGGAAACGGAAGTCTTGGCGATGGCTCGTGATTTTTCGGCCAGCAGAGTGTTGCCCGTCAAATACAACATGGATCACCCGGTCATGTCTTTTCGTAGTTCGCCGGTTGAATCGGAACAGATCTGGAGCCTGATGCCGGATATCTATTGGAACTTTCCAGCGATCTCTGCCAAGCCGACCGCCAGAGTTTTACTCGAACGCGGTGAACAAACGGGAGTTGATTCAAATCAACCGTTGCTGGTCGCCAGTCGTTATGGATCGGGGGCGGTTTTATACATGGGTTTTCAAGAAACTTATCGCTGGCGCCGGTTGGGCGTGCAGGCTCAGTACTTTGATCGGTTTTGGATTCAATCGATTCGTTACCTAGTTGAATCACGAACTCTCGAAGGGGCTCGGCGAGGCTTTTTGGATCTTGACCAAAAGAAATATGAACTTGGTCAACGCGTTCGTTTTGTGGCCCGAGTCATGGACGTGGATCTTGAGCCTTCGGAAGTACCGAGTCATCAGGTCACTGTTAGCAATGGTGCCGGATTGACGAAAGAAGTTACGCTCAAGTTGGTGCCGAATTCGCCGGGGTCCTACGAAGGTAGTTTTGATGCGGCTCGTACAGGCAATTATGAAGCGGTTTTGAGTATTACCGGTGAAACCGACGGTGCGTCGATTGAACCGATCAGTTTTCGCGTGATCCCGCCGAGTGCGGAGGCGCGAGCGAATTGGCAGCATGAAAAACTGCTGCGACAGATTGCTCAAGAGTCCGGCGGTAAGTATTTGCCGCTGTCGGATCTTAAGAAGTTGCCAGAGTATATCCCTGATGCGATCGAACGAGTGAACTTTAATAGTCCACCGCAACCGTTGTGGGATTGCAGTAATTTTCTGCGTTGGGCTTTCTACTTGCTGCCGGTAATTTTGTTGTCGGCCGAGTGGATTTTGAGGAAATGGTTTAAGCTGTTGTAGTGAACTCTATGAATCCGATTCAAAACAAAATTGCAGCCCTTCGAAGTCAATTAACCCGCTGGATCCTGGTCCGGGGACTGGGGCAGTGGTTGTTAATTGCCATCGCAGTGTTGTTGCTGGACATGGGGCTGGACCGTTTCTTCAAAATGGATTTTGCTCAGCGTACCGTGATGTTGGCTTTGACCGCCATCGGGTTGGGGGGCTTGTTTTTCTGGAAAGTCATCCGGCCGATTTGGTTGCGGCCAAGCGACGATGCGTTGGTTTATGAAGTTGAAAAAAAGAACCCGCAATTAAAGGGAATCTTACTGTCGGCGATGCAGTTGGATCGCTCAAAAGCGAACAAAGCTGAGCTGGCCGGTGTGTCTGAGCAATTGGTCGACGTCACGATTCAAAAGGGATTTGAAGATGCCGCAAAAGTAAATTTTGCCGGCGTTTTGGACCTTGGGCAACAACGATTGAACTGGTCGCTGTGTGGGGTTGGATTGGTGTTGGCTGCCGTGGTTGGGATTGGATCGGTCAGCCATCCGTTTTTGAATACTTGGTTCAAGCGAAACGTTTTGCTGACGAACGATCAGTGGCCGCAAGAGACTTATTTGAAACTCGTCGGAGTCCGTGACGGTAAATTGCGGATTCCGCGTGGTAGTGACCATCGTCAGTTGGTAGAGGTGCTGGAAAACAGTTCGGTGAAGGACGTTTCGGTGTCGCTGGAGATGGATACGCCGACCGGCCATTCGACGATGCCGATGAAGCAAACCGGAAAAGCTGATGGTAGCGAACACGTGTTTATGTTGCATAACGTGTCGACAGGGTTTCGATTGCGTGCCATTGGCGGCGATGATACGACCGAGTGGGTGGAGGTGGAACTGGTGGAGCCGCCGGCCATTTCGAACCTAGAGATTGCGGCGAAACTACCGGACTATACAGGGGTTGGGCGTCAAGTTTTATCGGGACCTGGGCCGTTTGCGATTTTGAAAAACAGTCATCTGGAAGTTCAGGTCGTTGCTAATAAAGTGGTGGTCGAGGCGTTTGTGGTAAATGGCGATACTAAAGTCGTGTTGCCGGCCGATGGGGAATTAGAGAATCAATTTGCGGGACGAGTACCAGCCGAAGGCCCGCTGCCGGGCGGCGAGTATGACGTTCGTTTGATCGACGCAGAGGGCGTGCAGAACTCGCGAAGAAGCAAATTCAAAGTCGCGATCACGACGGATAAGCCGCCGATCGTGCGAGCCTCGTTGCTCGGGATCAGCGGTTTGGTGGTGCCACGAGCGACGGTGCCAGTGTCGTTTCAAGCGAAAGATGAATACGGTTTTGCGGAACTCGGTTTTGATTGCGCTTGGATCAATGATTTGGAAACCAACGACCCGGAAAATCAAGTTAAGAAGTTTGCGTTTGCAACCAAAGGGCAGCAAGGGTATTTAGCCGAACCCACTGCGAACATCAGCGATGTGGTGGCGTTGGAAATGGATTCGTTTGATTTGCCGGCCGGAACAACGTTTCGGTTTACGGTGACTGGTAGAGACGAATATCCGGACGCCGATAACACGGGAAACTCGCAAGAGTTTTTGTTGAAAGTGGTGACGCCGGCGGAACTGCGAGCGGATTTATTGCGTAGGGAAATCGAACAACGCCAGGTGTTTGATCAGGCATATGAAACGCAATTGACGTTGGCGACGGAACTTCAAGCGATCGTGGTCCGGGCGAAACCGGCTGAGCAATCCGAAACGGACTTTCTTGCCGGCCGTGAGAAATCCTTGATCGCCGCGACGCGGGCTCAGAAATCGATCGGAACCAGTGCGGTTCGCGTGGCCGATCGGTTTGAAGAGTTTTTGGTAGAAGTTAAAAACAATAAATTGGACGAAGCAGAAAATGCCATCGCTCCTGATCAACGAATTGAAACTCGTTTTGACCAGCGAATCATTCAACCGATACGAGCTCTCGATGAGAACTTGATCTCGCTGGCGGCGCGGCACATGGACCACTGCCGGTCTTTGGTCAACGATCCCGAGGGGTTGAAAGCCGCTGCCGATCAAGCCGATCAAACTCATCAAGAAATTTTATCGCAGATGAAATCGATCTTAGCCGCAATGAATGCCTCGGAGGGGTTCCAAGGAGTCATTAACGATGTGATTTCGCTTCGCTTGGACACCGACCAATTGATAGAACAGGGTAAGGACGCCGAAGTTCCCGATGCCGGTGACATTGATGAAGATAAAATCTTCGATTGAACTTGCGCGGTTTTTTGGGGTCGTTGACTGATGTGATTGGGCGACGTGTCCGTTTTAAAGTAGTTTAGAATGCTTCGGCATCAATGATGGTGGCAGGATGGTAGCCCGACGCGTTAGCGAGGACGCTTGCCGGTTTCTCACTCACGCGTCGGGCTACCAGAACACGCCGCTTCAAAAAACGATTTGTCTTGGGACACGCCGAATCGCATTCGACGTTTTAAAGAGATCTATTAGACTATTGATGGCGTTCGAAAACGCCATTGGACCAGTAATCAACTCCGCAACTTATGGAGCCAACCGTGAACTCACTTCAATTCTTTTGCCGAACCAACATCGCGCTCGCTGTGTTGCTTTGTAGTTTCATGGGCGTCGCAAACGGGCAAGATGATACGGCCAAAACCGAATTGGGTTTGAGGCAACGGTTGATTCAAATGAAGATGGTCGAAGTCGAAAAGAAGTTTCGTTCGATCGCTGATAAGTTGCAAACCGACCAGCCAGAGCAAGCAAAGCTGTTGACGGAAGCTTATCAAAAATCAAAAGAGAAATTGATTGCCAGCAAAATGGCAGATGCAACCAATCTATTGAACGAGAATCGGTTGGATGAAGCGAGGAAGGTTCACTTAGAAGTACGTGACGGGCTGGACGAGCTGGTTCGTTTGTTGACTCAGCGGAAAGAACCCACCATTAGCAAGCAGCAAGAAGTCGAACAGCTTGAACGATTGAAGAATGACATTGAAGAGCAACTGCGTCAGCAGCGTCAGCAAACTTCCGAAACGCACAAGGCGTCCAACAAGGAAGAAACGGTTGAGAAGCTGGAAGGGCAGATTAAGGATCTTGATGAGCTGGCGAAAAAACAACAAGAGTTGTTGGAGGCGACGAAGGAGAAAAATAAACCATCGCTGCGGGAGTTAGACGCGATCGCGGATCGCCAATTCGAAATCCGTAAGGAAACCGAACGACTTAAAAACGAGCTGAAGAAGCTTGGCGGTGAAAGCTCCGCAGCCGAACCTTCCGATTCAAAGCAGAAACCCGGTGAAGAGGGGCAGGGCGGTCAGACCGGGAAACCGGGCGACGAAGACTCGGCCGGTCAACCGCAAAATGGTGAGTCACCCAAGGGCGATGACTCGAAAACAAATAAACCCGAGGGTGGGGGTAAGCCTGGAAGTAAGCCCGACGAACAAGCGGG
>JALZWN010000152.1 GCA_023300235.1 Mariniblastus sp. | reverse complement strand
GTACAAGAATGACTGGATGAGAGATTTTGTCGAGTTCATCTTAGTTTGGTAGAAATGCGTTCCTGCTTGTTCGCCCATGCAAACGCTTCTTTCACGGAGCCAAAGGCGACTATCTCCGCATGACTAAATCAACAAGCCCGTCAGCAAGCAACCGAGCGCCAGCGAGCGTGGTTAGCACCAAAGCCGACCTCAGCCTCAACCTGTTCAAAAATCTCAATTTCGACTTTTCAAAGCCACAAGATTTTTTATCATTCTGAGCTCCAATCGGCGGCACGAATCAGCAATCGGCGGAACGAATCGCAGCGACACAACAAGCGGATGTGGCGGAATTGGCAGACGCGCTAGATTCAGGTTCTAGTGGGGGCAACCCCGTGGAGGTTCAAGTCCTCTCATCCGCACTGCAACAAAAAGGGTTTTCGTTATCGAATAACGAAAACCCTTTTTTCGTGCCCGCTCAACTGTGAATTGCTCAGTGTTTTGAACTAGCACCTAAGAAGAAACGCACTTCTCGGCCCCGGAAAAACAAAACACAGAGATCCACTCAGAGCAACCGATCCCCAAAGAACTCGACAAGCAACTCACCGCCACTGGACCGGATCGCCGAACCGGACACGTACTCACGCCCGGTCGCTACGTTGGAGCCGAAGAGATCGAAAACGACGGCGCCCCCTTGTCGAAACCCGCAGAACTACCCAGTTTAAAACGAGTAACCAATAGATACGGAAATCAACGATTTTCGATCTCTAATTATTCGACGTCAAATCCGATTGGGCTCCTGTTCGATTCGCACCTTCGCTACTATGGTAACCACCTCAAATTAACCGCTTGGGCCGCTACTAAGTGCGGCTTCATCGTAAGATCGCGTGCTGCTCAAGCCCCTCCTGCTGGCCACTGGTCAGCACAAACCACCAAAACCAAGTCTCAGGATTTTGATCCAATGAACAAAACTTCTCTGCTAATGCTTATCGTGGGAACCATCCTTGGAATCGTGATTGGATACGTCACGTTTTCTGCTAAACCAAAGCCGCCAGAATTCAACATCCAAGCTGAGGGCTTTCGCAAGATTACTTTTGATCCCAAGCTAAGCAAATTCAACATTGAAGTCCTAAAACGCGTTGACGCTGACAATCTTGAAGTCAGCAAGAACATCCAAGTTCCAGCCGAGGGTTTCTTGAAAGGCTATTCAGCGATGGATCAACTAGTTAAAAAAATGGTTGCTGATGGAAAACTAGCCCCAGGCGTTGACGCTGGCAACTCAAGCAACGCATTAATCGAAGAATAATTCAGTCGCTCGCACACCACTGCATTGCAACACGCAAGCGTAGTCGATGAGGTTATCACCTTGTCCTCTACGCTTTTTTTGTTTTTGCTTTCCCGAACCGTAGCGCCCCCCTGCAATCTTGCGTGAAGTTAGGCAATCGCCCCCCGCCCTGATAGCGTTAGCTTTCGCAACTGACGATGCAACCGTGGCTATCGCTTAACGGCACTTACTTTAGATTTCTCTACTGCAACGCAAGGGTACCATGCTTCACGCGAACTGAAATGCTGGCTGCCGCGTTTTGACACATACATGCTCACGCCACGTTCGGCACAGCCTTAAACTTCGCGTGAGCATGCTCGTGATAGACACAGTGCCCGTTGTGTCGAAGGCGTGAACATGGCACCCACTTATCTATTGTGCAATTAGCCTTTGGGCTATCGCCAAAGCGGCTCAAAATTCAGAAACTCGCTGCGACCAAGCAAGCTACGAAATAGTTATCGGTAGCTAACCGTCGAAGAACTGTGACGTGGGTTGCGTCCGGTCACCGCCGGATCAGTACGAAATCGCCGACCTGCGATCTCAGGAGCAACCTTCACCTGATCAATCGCTTGGCAAATTCGCCAGTCCATCCAATGCCGATCCGGGTCCTTTGTCTTACCCGCGATGAACCCAAGATGCCCGCCGTGCTCTGGAGCCACCAGCTCAACTTTGTCGGACAACTCAGCCTCTTTAAACATCCAAAATGGAATCACCGGATCGTCCTGAGCAGCGATGATCACCGTCGGCACCTGAATCTTGCTTAGCCACGGGGCCGAACTAGCGTCGCGATAATAATCGAGCGCGCCAGAATAACCCCAAGCCTGTGCGGTCAATTGATCATCAAAGTGAATCAAACGCTTGGGCAGCGGATAAACGCCAGGGTCGACCAGACCTTTTACTTGTCGCCGGCGAGCAAACAGCTGCTGGGTCATCCGACGAACAAAGTAACTCTCGTACAGCCGGTTACCATGGCCGCCCAAGTTCTTAGAACACTCGACCAAATTAATCGGCGGGCAAACGGCTACCGCGGAATCGACCATCGGTGCGACCTCGCTATTCCATTTACCTAGCGTACGTAAGACGATATTACCGCCGATCGAAAAACCGACCAGCGAAACGGAGGACAGCGGGCTTAGCCGACCAACAAACCGAAGCACCGACAGCAAGTCTTGGCTTCCGCCACCATGCAAATGGTTTTTCGAGACAAACGTGCTATCCCCGAAGCCTCGCATGTCGACACGAATCGTTCGAATGCCAGCTCGATTAAGCTTGCCGGCAGTGCGAACGACGTAAGGCGAACCATGAAAACCACATAGGCCATGCAGAAGAATCGCGATCCGGTCTCCCGTAATCCAGCTCTCCGGCCGGTCATCATGAACCACCAAGCGATCACCATCAAACAAATCGACGATCGATGAATTCGCTGAATACTCTGGCCGTCTTCCCCGTAACACATACGCACCTAGCGTCTGAGTATGGCAACTGACCATGCCGCGCTTGGGATGGAATTTCGGGAAGGATTCGCTTAAGAAAGTCATTCCAATAGTCTAGTCAAAATCTGGTCGTTTGAGAATCTCTGACAAAATAATTGCCTGACTGACAGTTTTTTTATTGGCTAGTAACTTTCGTAACTCTTTTGCGGCCGACATATCCTTAGCTCCGAAAATTTTGGGCGATGGATCATCGGTGATTGTTTCCGTATCGTCGATCTTGCCGACGTTATGATCGAGATGTTTGTGGACGTTCCGCTCAACTCGGCCTGCAACGGACTTCACGCGATCACCCAAAGCATCGGCATTACGTGAAACACGGGAAGTATCGATCGAGCTTCGCAGATTGGGCGTCAACCGTGGATCTTCAACAACGTCCGCTTGCTCGATCACGATCACCGGTTCGGCGGGAACGACATCAGCAACGGGCACTCGCGAAGGCAGCGGCCTTTCTGGCGGTCGATTTTCCGGACGCAACGGCTGGCGGGCTTCAGGTTGCTGCGGAGCCAATTGCTGAGGTTGCGGGGTACCGCCACCCTTTTGTTGCTGACGACGCTCGGCCGCCTTGCGTAGAAATTCTTCGATGTCGCGAGCCATCGCTCACTCCTCAATAAAAACCGATCGTCGCCTTTGACTTGAAAAAAGCATTTT
Source organism: Mariniblastus sp. (assembly GCA_023300235.1). Lineage (GTDB taxonomy): Bacteria > Planctomycetota > Planctomycetia > Pirellulales > Pirellulaceae > Mariniblastus. The sequence goes on along the minus strand of JALZWN010000152.1, from coordinate 4,779 downwards.
CAACTAGCGAAAAACACTCTCTTTGCAAGCCAACATTCAAACATGCTAATTAACCGAGTCACCCGAAATCGATTTCCGCATATCAGTATCGGCCTGCACGTTACGAAGCTTATAATAGTCCAGAATCCCGAGTTTCCCGCCGCGGAAACTATCCGCCATCGCCTTGGGAACTTGAGCTTCAGCTTCGACCAAAGACGCTTTACTCTTTTCAATCGCCGCGGTGAATTCTTGCTCCTGAGCAACCGCCATCGCTCGACGACCTTCGGCACGAGCACGAGCAACACGGGTGTCCGCTTCCGCTTGGTCGGCACGCAGGCGAGCACCCACATTTTCTCCGACGTCAATGTCCGCAATGTCAATCGATACGATCTCAAACGCCGTTTGAGAATCCAACCGACGCGAAAGCACGGCCTTGGAAATCATATCCGGATTCTCCAACACTCGATTGTGCTTCTCCGCCGAACCGATCGCACTCACGATACCCTCACCCACACGAGCGATAATGGTTTCTTCGGTCGCACCACCAATCAACTGCTGCAAGTTCGATCGCACGGTCACGCGAGCACGAACCTTCAACTGAATACCGTCCTTCGCAACCGCATCCAATGACCTTCGGGCCGACCCTCGTGGCGGGCAATCGATCACGCGAGGATAAACGCTGGTCTGAACCGCTTCCAAAACGTTTCGACCGGCCAAGTCGATCGCTGTTGCTTCTCGATAGCTCAACTGAATCGTTTTGGCTTTCTGAGCCGCGATCAAAGCTCGGACCACCATCGGCACGTTGCCACCGGCCAAGTAGTGAGCTTCCAAAGCCCGAGTCGTTAGTTCGGGGTCACGCAACTTCGCTTGAACAGCCATGATTTTACAAGGCACGATGATTGATGGTTTGACTTTCTTAAAGGTCATCCCCAACAAATCAAACAACCCGATCCCCGCTTTGCTAAACAGCGACTGAATCCACCACCTTGCGTAAGAAAGAAAGACCACCGCAAAGATGAACAACGCAAACAGCACCACCAATACAACGACAAGCGTAATGATCCCGGCTGTCGTCAACTGATTTTCACCTTGGGCAAGCAGCGAAGTGGCAAGTGCGAGCGAGCTGTGCATAACTGGGGGTCCGTCTTTTGATAAATTTCGATTGTTTTAACCCTGTCGATTTTAAAGCATTCAATAGGCCCGAAACAGACGACAGGCCAGAAAATTCAATTTTCTGGCCTGTCAGTGGTTCAGTTTACTACTGTGCATCGGGCTTTCGACGGGAAGGTCACCCAAATGCAAAGCGTATCGCACGGTTTCGTTCAAAGATCATCCGGAAAGCGTCAGCGTCGACTCACGCAGCACCGGGCCCAATCACTACCGCTGGCTTGGGTTTAGCGTTTCACCCGCGCCGATTTGCCCTTCATCAACCCTTCGACCTCCGACAGCACCGCCATCGTCGTATCGCCAGGCGTCGTCATCGCCAACGCACCATGAGCGGCACCGTAGTCGACAGCCTTTTGCCCGTCGCCGGTCGTCATTAGGCCATAAATCAAGCCAGAAGCAAAACTATCGCCACCACCAACACGGTCAAAAATCTCCATGCCCGGCCGCTGGATCGAGACGTTCAACTTTCCATCGGTCCAGCACAAAGCTGCCCAGTCGTTGATCGAAGCGGTCTTCACGCCACGCATCGTCGTTGCGATGGCTTGGAAGTTCGGAAACTCGCTGATCGCCTGATCGATCATCTTTGAGAATCCTTCGATCGGCAAATCAGCCAAGTTTTCGTCAACGCCTTCCACGTGCAAACCCAAGCACGCGGTGAAGTCTTCCTCGTTGCCGATCATCACGTCGACCAACGGTGCGATTTCGCGGTTAGTTTTTTGGCAAGCTTCTTGGCCGCCGTAGTCTTCCCACAACGAAGCGCGGAAGTTCAAGTCGTACGAAGTGATCGTGCCGTGCTTCTTGGCGGCGGTCAACGCCTCTTTGATCACACCCGGAGTCGTGTCCGACAACGCGCCGAAAATACCGCCGGTATGGAACCAACGAACGCCCAAGGTTCCAAAAATGTGTTCCCAATCGATGTCGCCAACTTTTAGTTGCGAAGCAGCGGTGTGCCCGCGATCACTACAGCCAAGCGCCGCTCGAACACCAAAACCGCGTTCAGTAAAGTTCACACCGTTTCGAGACTTACGCCCACACCCATCGTGATCGACCCACTTCACGTGATCCAATTTAACGCCGCCTTGCAGCATCAAATCTTCCAGCAAACGACCGACTTCGTTATCAACGAACGAAGACACCAACGCCGCTCGCTGCTTGAAGCAACGCCGGAGCCCACGAGCCACATTGTACTCGCCGCCACCTTCCCAAGCTTCAAACTTACGCGTGGTGCGGATGCGACCATCGCCGGGATCCAGACGAAGCATGACTTCGCCAAGGGACAAGATATCGTAAGTACATTCGGAGGCAGGTTTAATTTGCATAGTAGAAGCTAGTGAAAATTTAAAGTTGATAATTAAGTAAAATTCATTGAACCCGAACAGCCAAAGTCGCTGCGACGAATTTCAATCAATATGTGTTTTAGTCCATGAACAGTGGCTGCAAATGCCGCTGCCACAGGTTGTCGGTCACGTTCCGAGAAACTTCGGTTTCGAATTCCTCTAACGCACCGTAATAGCGATCACCCATCTCTGCGGCTACTTTGTAACCGACGTGCAACAGCTGACGAAAGCTAGGATTGTAATTTGGATGAGCCTGATCGTGGCGCAGGGAAGTCACAAATTTCTCGCTATCCCACGCTTGCACATCGTCCGCGGTCGGTAGCCGATCAACGTCGACGTCAATCACCGTCGCATACGGAGCACAAAGTTCCTGTCGTCGCGACAACGCACTGGCGTAAACTTCTTTTGCGATCACCAGCCCCTGTCCGCCCGCTTCGGCCAAACCAATTAGCTCTTCCAGCCAAGTCGTGCCGGCGGTTTTGACATGCAGCCCAGCACCGGTTCGCTTCAAAGCTCGCTTGATCGCCGGGTAGATCGAAAACTTATCCGACCCCGAATGAACGCTCAACTTCAAATTCGCGGGCAAACCAAACTCGGCCACCGCAAACGCAATCGCCGCCAAATCGTCATTGAATTCTTTTTCAAACTGATCCACATCACCGACGTAGTCGACCCCTTTATTGAATCGCCCAGTAAACTTCGGTGCGATGGTTTGGATCGGCACGCCCGCTTGAGCAATCGCGGCCAAGATGAAAAACATCTCCAGCGGCGACTGAGGGGCGTCCGTTTCGTCCATCGAAATCTCGGGGATCAGATTATCGGCCCCACGTCGGTTAGCAATGTGGCGATAAATATCACCTGCCAACTTCACGGCGCCTAAAAACGTATTGGCAACTCCGCGAATCGTTTCCTCAGTCACGTCAAACGAACCTGCCCCTGGGATTTCCAACGCTCCAACGTACTTGCCGCAATACTGAACAAACGCATCAACAGCCGCACCATCGGCGGGCTTACCAATCGCGTCAGCAACGTCGATCGTGAAAAAATCGTGACTATCGAGAAAAGCCTCAACCGTCGCCAAATTGATATGATCGGCATCCAAACGATACGGCCCGTCGTAACCTAACGCCGCCACCGCCGCATCGGCTTCTTGTCGCAACGAAACGGGCTCCGTGCCAACGGTTTTATGCTCGCGGTTTGATTTGTTCCAAACCGGCGTGATCTCAATGCCCGCCTCACTGGCATGCAAAATCGCTTGCAACTGGGCGCGGCCTTGGTGCAAAAAACGATCGCCCAAACCAAAACTAAACTTCTCTAACTTCATTTGTTTTCAATCACTTCAAACTAAGAAAGCAAACAACGTTACCTTAAATGGTCATGCAAGCGTAACCGCCATCGACGACGATCTCGGTTCCGGTCATGAACGAGCCCGCATCCGAAGCCAACAACAACGTCGCGCCGTCAAGTTCGTTGGAATCACCAAAACGTTGCATCGGGGTGTGGCCCATGATTTGACCAACGCGCTCAGGCGTTAGCACCTTTCGGTTTTGTTCAGCAGGGAAGAATCCAGGCACCAGCGTATTCACGCGAACGCCTTGCGTCGCCCACTCGCGAGCCAAGTTCTTGGAGATATTATGAACGGCGGCTTTGGTCATCGAGTAAGTGAACACGCGTGATAACGGAATCACACCTGACATCGAACCGACGTTGATGATCGAAGCCTTAAGATTGTTTTCGATAAAGTACTTACCGAAGACTTGGCAGGTCACAAAAACCGCTTTTGCGTTTGTTTCGAAAATCCGATCGTACTCGTCTTCTGGCACGTCCAAAAACGGAGTCGCCGAGTTAACACCGGCGCCGTTGACCAACACATCAACCTTACCCGAACGCTCCAACACCGTCGCCAACAAACTCTCCAAGCTCTCGCGAGCAGAAACATCCACCGGCACAAAGTAGCCCGACCCGCCAGCCGCCTCGATGGCCTCTAGCTTGCTCTTGGCTTTCTGTTCACTGCGTCCCACGACAACCACTTCGGCTCCGGCCTTGGCCATCGCCACTGACATCGCACCACACAGTTCGCCGGTACCACCAATCACAACGGCAGTTTTTCCGGACAGAGAAAATAAGTTTTCGATCGACATGAGTTTGGCAGCCACAAAACGGGCTGTTGATAAAGGTAAGCAATTGAGTTCGTAAATTTTGATAAAAGACGTGACCGTCAAGCGGTGCTTAAGCAGTTTTGAGCGAGCAGGCTTAAGCGATGCTTAGGAACTGTCCCGGAATAAGTTCCGCTTTT
>JALZWN010000151.1 GCA_023300235.1 Mariniblastus sp. | reverse complement strand
AACACTTGTTTGTGTGCGAAGCGGTGTTAGCCCAGGGCGAGGGGCGAGGAAGGCAGGGGGAGCTTTCTCACCTTGGTTTGACTGCGAAAATTCGAATTGGCACGCCGATTGCATTGCATAGTTTTGGAAGTGGTCCGCTCTCAACAGTTTCGGCTGTTAAGAGTGGAATAGAGACGAGGCAGTGCCTAAACTGTTCGCTTCGGCGAGCAGTTTAGGCCGCTATTAAACATATTAGATTCTACCCTGCAGGCTGGTAAGCGAATTCGCTCACCAGCCTGTTTTATTTTGATACATCAAAATCGAACAGTGTTTCATTTTTGCACACCCATTTGTGGGCGAAATAGTACTAGCTAGTGTGGGGGGCGAGGGAAACAGAAAAAAACTTTCTCACCCTAGTTTGACTAGGACAACCAAACTTTCACTCTCGAGGCCATGCGATTTCGAAGCGATCTGGCTTAAAAACCAAATTTGCGACTAAAACCAAGGATTACTCCCCTAAACTATAGGTGTTGCGGCCGAAATTGATCTTAGAAGATCCCTCAAAAGGAAACGAAAGTTGTCATGCCACGGAAAAGAACCAGCTCAACCCCGCCTTTGAACCTCGTGAAACTGACGGGGATCGTTTTCTTGCTGTTCGCTTCCACCTCCGGATCGATAGGCACCGCTCAAACGACGCCGGTTTCTTTCACTGGTCCTTCGAGTTCGAACTCGGTGATCCTCCAGATCAACTCGCACATCGAGCAAGGCTGGAAGGACTTCGAGATCACCCCTTCTACGAAAGCTGCCGACGGCCAATGGTGTCGCCGCGTTTTTTTGGACGTCATTGGTCGAATCCCGACGATTGCTGAAGTAGAAAATTTCATCCAGGACAAAGCGCCCGACAAGAAGAAACAGCTCGTCGAGTCATTGCTTTACGATGACGAGTACACCGAAGAGTTCGCTCGCAACTGGACGACGCTTTGGACGAACTTGTTGATCGGTCGCACCGGCGGCACTGAAAATAATTCGATGATCAGTCGTCCGGGGATGCAGAAATTTTTGCGTGACTCGTTCGCCCGCGAGAAGCCGTTCAACAAGATGTGCTACGAACTGGTAACCGCCACGGGCACGACGACGCCCGGCGACGAAAACTTCAACGGCGCGACCAATTTTTTGATTGACAAGGTCAATGACGAAGAGGCCGCTTTGGCAACTTCGTCCACGACACGAATTTTTCTTGGCTTGCAAGTTCAATGCACTCAGTGCCACAACCACCCGTTCAACGACTGGAAGCAGCAGAAGTACTGGGAGACCAACGCGTTTTTCCGACAAGCAAAAGCTTTCCGTGGCCAGATGGCGGTCGAGGACGGTGGCGCTGCTCAGCTTACCGATCAAGATTTTTCAGGTGAGACGGGCCGCAACAAAAACGAAGCCGAGATCTTTTACGAGAAGCGAAACGGCTTGGTGTCGGTTGCCTACCCTGTGTTTGTTGACGGCACTGAAATCGAACGCAGCGGATACGTGAACGTCGTCAACCGGCGGGAAGAGTTTGCCAAGCTGATGACGGCATCGCCTTACTTTAGCAAAGCGATGGTAAACCGGACTTGGGCACACTTCTTGGGCTATGGTTTCACTTCACCGGCGGATGACTTGGGCCCTCACAACAGCCCCAGCAATCCTGCATTGCTTGAGTTGCTCGCTTCGGAATTTGCAAACGTCGAGTTTGATTTCCGCCAGCTTGTTCTCTGGATCACGCTTAGCAAACCTTATCAGCTGTCCAGCCGCAGCAACCAATCCAACGCCACCGACGATCCGCTGCTGGGCCGCACGCCAAGGTTTTCTCATTTTTACCTGCGGCAGATGCAAGCCGAACAGCTATACGAATCGCTGTTGTCAGCAACGCAGGCCGGCGAGTCACGTGGTAGCTATGAGGAGCAAGAGCGAATTAAAAGCCGCTGGCTACAGCAATTCAACCGAGCCTTTGGGACTGACGAGGGCCAGGAGTCGACGACGTTCAACGGAACGATTCCCCAAGTGCTGATGATGTTCAACGGTGACATGGTTCGCCAAGCAATCAGTTCAACGCAAGGCTCGCTGATCGACAAATTGACCAGCTCAGGAAACACTTACGACCGCAACGTCGATCACTTGTTCATGGCGACGCTGGCCCGCAAGCCATCAGGTAAAGAGAAGAGCATGGCGTCTGCGTTTTTGAACGCCCAAAACAACAACCGGAAAGAAGCGTTGAAAGATGTAAGTTGGGTTTTGTTAAACACCAACGAATTCATCTTCAACCACTAGAGCCCGCTTCAATGCGGCCACTGGCGCCACCGACATTGACTTGCAGAAAACACACTGATCGATTTTTGATTGAATGACAGGAACTGACATGAATTTTCAAACTCCTACCGGAATGAACCGACGGCACTTCATGAAGCACCTCGCCGGTGCCACTGCGTTGACGGGTAGTGCAATCGCAATGGGCCAAACGCTTCACGCCAACGCCGCTACGCTCAAGAAAAACCACAAAGCAGCCATCCTCTTGTGGATGGGCGGCGGCCCGTCAACGATGGACATTTGGGATCTGAAACCGGGCGCGAGCACCGGTGGTCCGTTCAGGCCAATTTCGACCAACGGCGATATGCAGATCTGTGAGCACATGCCGTTGATGGCCAAGAACATGGACAAAATGTCGATCGTTCGCAACATGAGCACCCGCGAAGCGGACCACACGCGAGGCCGCTATTACATGCACACCGGCTACGTCCCCAACCCCAACATCGTCCACCCCGGCTACGGTTCCGTGATCGCCCATGAATTAGCCGACACGCGTCCGGACCTCGAGATCCCACCGTTCGTCACCGTCGGTGGCGGCAGCCAAGGCCCTGGCTTCCTTGGCATGGCTTGGTCGCCATTCGCAGTTAACCCGAACGGCCAAGTCGCGAACTTGGACATGGGCATCGAGCCCGATCGTTTGACCCAACGCATGCAAGCGTTGCGGATGATGGAAACGGGTTTCATCAACGATGAACGCGGCCTCGCTGCCAGCGAACACGCTAAGGTGCTCGGCAAGACTCTGGACTTGATGACCAGTAAACAAATGGAATCGTTCAAGGTCAACAAAGAACCCGAAACCGTCCAAGAGCGTTACGGAAAAAACAACTTCGGCCGCGGCTGCCTGATGGCTCGTCGTTTAGTCGAAACCGGCGTTCCGTTTGTCGAAGTCAACTACGGCGGCTGGGACAATCACCAAAACATTTTCCCGACGTTACAGGACAACCGCTTGCCGACGCTTGACCAAGGCATGAGTGCGTTGATGGAAGATCTTGCCCAACGAGAAATGCTTGACGACGTCGCTGTGATTTGGATGGGCGAATTCAGCCGCACGCCTCGCATCAACGGCAACGCTGGTCGCGACCACTGGGCTCGCAGCTGGAGTGCGGTTGTTGGCGGAGCTGGAATGAACTCCGGAATCGCAGTGGGCAAAACCAACGAAGACGGAACGCGTGTCGAAGGCAATTCGTACACCTCCGAAGACCTAATGGCAACCGTTTGCAGCTCGCTGGGCATCTCACTGGAAACCACCTTCACCAGTCTTAACGGCCGCCCAATGAAAATCGCTAACAGCGGCAAGCTGATCAAAGAGCTGGTTTAGTACAGCGGTTGCTCAACGCAATCGCTTGCCCCGAGCAAAAAAACGACCGGCCCTGCGCCGTTGGACGAGCAAGAGTGCTCTGTCCAGCGGACGCTAAGGTTGCGGTTATGGTTACGAACTATCCGGCCGGCTTAGACGAAAGCCTCGGCTTAAACGAAAGCTCCAGCTTACGGACGATCCCACCACCAAACAATTGGCTGATCTTCCCCCGTGCCGGTCGCCTGCTTGGGACGCACGCTGGCCAAATCGCCGGCGACTACCTTGGCTTGCCCGGGAGTGCTATTGGCCGCAGCCAACTGTTTTTTGGAATCGACCCACACTCCGCCGCTCACACCCGCGACAATTACTTTCTTATCAAGCACCTCGTAGTTGGCGATCGTGTCGACTTCGGTTGCCACCGATATTTTTGGCAATTGCAAAGCCACTGAATCCAACAACAACTTCGGCTGCCAGCCTGATCGATCTAACAGGCTTTGCTTTTCGATCAATGCCAACGTCAGCGACAAATCAAACACGTTCCGAAGCTCGCCGTACAACGGGTACTGCTCGCAGATCTTTTCAAACTGTCGCGAGAACGAACCTGCAAAACGCGTATTCAACGCTTCCGACTTGCCCGTCCGAATCCGTTTCCCCCGCGCGGCCATCAACTGATTTTCGCTCAGCACTTTCGCACCGATGCCGTGCAGTTCGAACACCTGATTGTTCTGAGAGACCGCGACCGGTTGGTAATCCATCGCAAACCACCAACGTAACACCGACATCGGCGGCACCTTACCATCAGCGCCAAGCCGAACCGTACTCAGATAGCTATCGACCCCTTTGACCGGTTCGGCGATTCCCATGCCGATGCATTTCATGTGGTAATCAGCCGTCAGCAAGGCCTTGGCCACATGAGAATCTGGCTGCAAATTAAAGAACTGTACGTTTTGCTTGCCCACACTTTTTCGAATGCCATCGACCCACTTGTCGCGTTTGGATCGCTTGATTGGTTTGGTGGTTGTGGTTGTCAGGTAATTCTGCATCGCCGCCAGTCCGTCGTCGGTCGGATTGATCGTTACGCCAAACGGTTCCGTTGGGTTTGCGCGTCGCCACAAAGTCAACAAGTCATCAATACGTACCACAGGCTGCCCATGATCTTGACTGACGATCATCCCGTCGTCTTCGATTCGCCAATCGCCTGCTGGTCCCGCGAGAATCAAATCACCGGGTTGCTGATCGGTTGCAGGCACGACCAGTACATACTGAATCCGTTGCAAGCCCGCCAATGTCAGTATTTCTGGCGGCAGCGCTTTTCGTTGGCCGAGGTGTTCCACCAAGGCAGCTTCCAAACGTGGCAATGAAACAAAACGCAATTGTGAAGCGAGACGAGCATCACCGGCGACTTGGGGTGGTCTGGTTCCGAGCTTACTGCCCAACGGGTCTTCATCCATCAAGTTCGCCGACGGCTCAGCGGCCAAATTTGGTTTAGCGGCATCCGCAAATTTCAACGTCCCTTCGGCATCGGCAAAGACACCTTGTGCGTAAGGTTGAATCGAAGCCTGACCGCCACCGTCGGTCCAAAGCTCAGTGTCGATCGAACCTTTGATCAACTCCAGCAATGGCTGAAAGTCAGTCAGCGTCACGCCACCGGCAGCCCCGCCGATTCCGCCAGGTTGAATGACATCCGGCGAAGTTTGATTACGCCCATCTCCCCGGGGGGGCGAACCAGTCTGCCCGGAAGCTTGCGAACTAACCGTTCCCAGCGAAAAACCAATCGCACAGCATGCGATCAAAACAAAGAACCGGCCAACGGGAACGCTCTTAGAATAAAGTCGCGACATCGTAGTGCCTCCTTAAATAAACCTTCTTGCCCTCGGCCCTTATTGTACAACGACCGCCCCAAAAAGACAGACAAGTTGGTTTCATTTCGGGCGGTTGATCCTAAAGGTTCCTCTGGCATTTCAGTGACAAGAGCCTGCATGGCGAGATTTCGAAATATTGCTCGCAGAGCACCATCAGTTTTGAATCTGGGTGTTCTGGTAGCCCGATGTGTCAGCAAGGATCCGAATGTCGCCTTTTACTTCGTAAAAGATCGCTAACTTCGATGGACGCTCACGAAGCGGTTGGCTCCGAAAAAACAGTTGTTGTTTAGCCCGGTTTTTCTTTAGGCCGGCGTTTACCCAGCGAGCAACAAAGGGATGACTGGAAGAGAGGTTTGTCGAATGCAGCTTAGCTTTGGAGGAGTGCGGTCCTGCTTGTTCGTCCATGCAAACGCTTCTTTCACGGAGGCAAAGGCGACGATCTGCGCATGGCTAAGTCAACAAATCCGTTAGCGAGGATTGCTACGGGTTCCTCGCTAACGCGTCGGGCTACCAGAGCAGCCCGATTCAAAAACTGATTGGCCATGGCGGCGTTAGTTGGTCAGCTCTTGTGAGCCGGTAGGTGGCAACAGAGCTGTCAAGCTGTCTGGCGCTCGTGACGTACTGGAAGCACCATCACCACTCTCTCTCGATTACGCTCGATTACTTGCTATCGCGATCGGCAGCGCATCGATTGTGTTTTTGAATTTTGTTAGTTCTTCAAATAACGCTTAGTGATCGCTTGGAGTTCGGCTTGGATTTCCGCCGGTGATCGATTGCCGTCGATTAGTTCCATGCCGGTCGGCGCGAGTTTGGTTTCCGCGATAAAACCCGCGCGGACTTTTTCAAAGTAGTCGGCGCCACGAGACTCCATTCGGTCGAGCGATTCGCCGAGGCGTTGCATTGAAACTTCGACGGGCAGGTCAATCACAAATGTCAGGTCGGGTTGAAGGCCTTCGGTGGCGATGTGGTTGACTTGACGAATGTCGTCGATGGGCAAGTTTCCTGCGTGCCCTTGGTAAACGATCGTGGAATAAATATAGCGATCCAGCACGACCGTTTTCCCGGCGGCTAAAGCAGGACGCACGATCTCGTCGACCAGCTGAGTCCTCGCGGTCGTGAACAGCATCATCTCGGCTCGCATGGAAATTGGAGTGTCCACCGAGCTCAATAAAATCGATCGAAGTTCTTCGCCCAGTTTCGTACTGCCGGGGTCTTTGCAAGTCACCACGGTGGTGCCGAGCTGTCCAAGCCACTCCACCAGCTGGGTTAGCTGAGTGGTTTTGCCGGCGCCGTCGACTCCTTCAAAAACAATAAACATCGGGTGCTTGCTGACTGGGATTAAAACAGGGGGTGGGGATTTTCGCGATTTCGAAATCGGGCGTGTTCTGATGGGTGGCTAGGTTTGGCTGCGTTGGTTTTTGTTGAGCCCCTTTGGCTATCGCTTGGTATCGCTCAAACGCTTGGTATCGCTCAAACGGCTCAAAGGCAGTCTTGTCGTTGCGAGGCTTCAGCACGTCGTTGGTCAGGCGGTGCTCAAGTGTCAAAGGCTTTCGAGTCACAAGCTTGGACGTCAAACCTGCTGCATCGTAGGCGTTGGATTGCAGGATTACAACTTCGCAACCACTGGTTGCGTGGGAATGGCGAAAGATTGGTCGCTTGCCTGCGGGAGCGGCCGGTATATTATTCGCATGCCGGACATGGACTCCGGATTTCTTGCGAATGATCTCAAAATCAAAGCTGCGTATATATAGGCGCTTTGTTTCTGTCGCCTCCCCTCAAAATTGATTTTACTTGGGGTTTCGTGTTTGCGTTTTTGCTCTGAGAAAACCAATAAAGCGTCAATCTTTGCCAAATCAAGTTGCGTTTTTTCACCGAAATGTAAATTTCGACTCAAGCTAAATCCCTAGAAAGCACGGGGTTTTGGCGCTGAAGTTTAGCTGTTCGCTACAACCCGATGGGCGTTGTAAAAATTACACACCCCTCGAGCGAATTTTTACGTACCAGGACTTAGCAACGTCCTACCTTATGTCGAACCCTGCTGGAATTCCCAGCGGAGCGACCGAATGCGCACTCGCGCAATCGCACAAACTTATCTCGCGATCCTAATGATCGTAGGAGTCAAACTGATGACCAATTTAAAGAAACTTACTGTTGCCATGGCGGTTGTTGTAACCGTCTGTGCGTACCTGCCTTCCGACGCAAATGCCGACGGTCCTCTACGCCGCTGGTGGCGAAACGTGACCGGCCGCAGCGACACGACTGCGACTTCTGGTTGCAATACCTGTGGGAATCAGCAAACTGCATTGTCACCGACGGTTGCTGCCAACCCACACAACCTGCAGCCAGGCCAGTGCATGCGTACTTGCCAAAAGACTTGCAGCCGCACCGTGGTTAACTACGTGCCGCAGACTGCTTACCGTACTAGCTACAAGCGAGTGCCAGTAACTCAGTACCGTCCGGTCACTAACTCGGATCCTTGCACTGGTTGTACTGTAACTTGCATGAAGCCATGCACTTCGTACACCTATCAAGTTCAACGCGTGCCTTACACGACTTACCGTCCTGTCTACCGCACTCAGACTTACAAAGTTCCTGTGACGACGATCACCAACGGTTGTGCGTCCGGCACTTGTGGCACTTGCCCAACCGGCACTTGCGGTGCTGGTTCTGGAACGGTCGCCAACTTTGCTCCGCAAACCGGTTGCAGCACTTGCGGTGTCAACAACGCCGTGCCGAATCAGAATTTTAGCCCGCTAAGTCAGCCAGCACCGACTCCCGCTGGATCGCCGGTTCCGGCCGGTTCGTCGACGCGAACATTCTTGGTTGACCCAGCAAACGGTTTGTCAACTCAAGGCAGTTACACGCCGATACCAGCTGACCTACAGCCAGCGTTAAACGGAGTTGTTAATCCACAAACTTCGCAACGACCAGTGCTTAATCAGTTCGATCCAACCAGCCGAGCTAGAAGCTTTAACGCTTCGGCTCCGATACCTGCTTTCGAGCAACTACGTCAGCCAGCGGTGATCAACTTTGATGGCCACACTGCGAAGAATCCTGTTCGTAGGAGCTGGGATTACACGCCGGTTCGTTTTGCAAGTGCACAGCTGCCGACTGAGCGACGCGTAAATGCTTACGCTGGCAAGGTTGCTGTTAAGGCTGCTCCAAAACAAACTCGTAAAAGCCGCTGGGTTGAAGTCGAGTAAAGTTTGTCGAGTGGATTAGCCAAGGCTGATCAGCTGAATGATAAAAGTGAAAAGCACCGTGCGAATCGCACGGTGCTTTTTTTGTGGTGTCCATCTTGGCTTGTTGTGGCTCGGGTAGTTATTCCAAGCGTTTTGTCATGTGTTGGGTGCCATGCTTCACGGCTTTGAGGGCAAGAGGGGCTCTTGGGGAAATCCCGTGAGCATGTTTTTCAAAGGGGCTTTCTCGGATTAGCCCTGTTCTGCTGGCGTAAACATGGCACCCTCATTCGGTAGAGTTACATGGGAACCGAATGCTTGCTTAGCAGAAATGGCTGCTTATTAATTCACCCACAATGAACCAATGAACCTAGGTGGACCTACTTTCCCGGGTAGTCATAATCCGGGTTGCTGGGATCGAAGTCGATGTCTGTTAGGCCGACGTTGATTTTCAGGTTCGTGTAAAAATACTTCTCTTGCAGCACCGGTTCCCCGCCCTGCTCTTCAGGCCAAGTAAACCCTTCGTAAGCGATCGGGATTTCCAGTTCTTGGTCCAGGTAGATACGAGCAATGTGGAATTCGAATTCGTCTTGTTTGACGGGATGCTTGACTTCCAGCATCACACACTTGCGGCCTTCGATTTGAATGTTACGTTTGACGTTCACTTCGCACTCGCCGTGCTCGCGATCTTGTTTGCCTTTTTCTAGCATTTTGGAGAGCAAGTTGCGGAAGCCGACGTCCATGATCGGATGGGCACTATTTCGCATGGCCAGCATGGAGTCTGGTGCCAAATAAATCCGCATTGCGTTTTTCCAGCCGGTCAAATGCGCTACAAGATTTCCCTCGTTCCAGCCGTCGACCCAGATGACTTCTTGGTCGGCAGATGCTTGGGGTTTTACAAATTTCAAGTAAACCGAAAAACCACATGGGTCGTCGCCCTCGGTTCTCGCGTGACGAATTTTGCAATCCATCTGTTGCTCGGGCTGCAGGTTGCCTTTGACACGAGCTTGACTAACGATCCGGGCCGTGTAGTCGGCGACGGTGTTGTCGGTTTGTGCAAGAGCCTGTTCGGCGACCTCAAGGATAGGGTCAAGCGGATGGGCTGCGTTGGCGATCGTGGTTTCGTCGATTCGTGAGAGTAATGAGCCTTCGACGATTGGTGTGTCGTCGTTTGTCGACTGGCCATCGGGAGAGGTTTGATCGACGGTGATGGTCGAGCTCAAATCAGGCTGCGGGCCAAATCGCGTCCACCCCACCCAACCAACAATCAGCAGCAACAAGCACCAACCCACGCGAGACCAACAGCTTCGCATGGCGATCCTGCGCGGTTGGCCTTGGGTATCGCTTGGCGAGGAGTTTATCGTTGAACTGGTGTTGGGTGTGTCCATCGTTGGTTTTGGGTTACGGTTTGCTTGATCGCGAGGTAATGCTGGCACTTCACTTGCGTACCCTTTGGCAAGCTTAAAGTTTCGCAGAACTGCCCCGTTTTCGCAAAACCAATCGAGTGCTTTGTTTCGGCTTCGGTGTTTCAGCCTCGGTTTAGGATTTTGGTTTAGGATTTTGGTTTTCGTTGGCTCAGCCAAAAACGCGTCAATGAAACCGCCTGCCTTGGTTTTTAGACTCTTCCGGTAACTTAGCGAGCCGAGAAGCATGGCACCCACTCATCCAGAGTGAGTCAGTTTTTTAAAATTAAAATAGGAATTCCGTTTGAGTGGTAGCCCGACGCGTTAGCGAAGAAACCGTGAAAATCCTCGCTGATGGCCTGTTGATGATGGCCTGTTGATTTAGTCAGCAGATCCGTCCACTGGAATGACCGCCTGCGCGCATGACAGGCTGGAAGCACCATCACCACATTTTCAGGCTTCGCCGAAACCTATTAAACCAACAAGCCCTAACCTAACGTAGTCTAGTCTAACGCGTCGGAATGCTAGTCGTCTTTTCCTAGCAAGCTCACGCCCATCGTGACCAAAAAGCCAACGGCAACCAATCCCAGCGACGCCCCGGCTTGTCCCAGTGACGGCTTGAAATACTCGACCGGCCAATCGTCGGCTTCGATCTCGCCGATCGTTTCGGCGGTGACCGTTTGGGCTTTAATCACGTCGCCGACCACGGGAGGTCTTCCTTGTTGGAACGGAAACAAACCCACAGTGGATCCAACCAACAACCCCAGCAGCAGTCCCAAGGTCGCTGTTTGAAAATTGCTAAAGAGCCACTTTAGTAGATTGCCGACCAGCACGATGCCTAAGGCGACTCCGATCCCCACCGGCAATAGCACTGCCAACGCGGGGTCCATCGCTGCACCGAGATCACGAGCCGAAAGGGCGTCTTTGAACTCGTCGACAGCGCCCAAGATCGGAACGTACAAACCCATCAGCAACAGCAAGTAGCCGCCGGACAGTCCCGGCAAAATCATGGCACTGGCGCCGGCCAAACCAGCCAGCAGAAAGGTCACAAAGCTTGGCGTCATCGCTCCAGTAAATCCAGTGGCTTGTCCGTAAGCCAAAGCAGCCATTGCCAAAAAAGCCAACACCGCCGGAGCGAACAACGCCGCTCCCTTTTTAGCTACCATCCGCCAAACGACCGGTACGCCGCCAAGGGTCAAACCGATGAACAGGCTGTACATGATCCAGCGTTGTTCAATGACCAGCGTCTTGAGCGTCCCAGCCAGCAGCAGTACTCCCAAGCCAGCCGACAATCCAACCAAGCCCAGCACGACCAAAGAACGTACGTCGAATTTTAAGCGAGTCACTTTCGATAGCGAATCAATAAACGCCGGATAGATACCAGCAGCCAGTAACATCGTACCGCCGCTAATGCCCGGAACGAGGTTGGCCAAACCCATCAGCAGTCCGCCGAACAAACTGCGAGTTACTAACCGCGGCAAACCGACCTCTGGGGGCGCTGATAAACCAGTTGCGGCGGGGGCGTCTTGGGCTTTTGTTTGGGGGCTCTCAAATGGGTTCTCTGACATCACTCGGTATCGCTTGTTTGAAAAGGCGGATGGGAAAGGTAATTGGTGCCGAAGGAGGCGAGTTGATTTTAGCGGTCGCAAGAGCATCAGGCTCGCGTTCGTCGGTCAACCTTAAGGGTTAGTCACATCGTGGGGCACTCGCCTAGATGGCTGATTCGAAGTCGTTCATCTGCTTGCTATCCTCGCCTTAAGATGGGCAAGGAGTGCAGGCTGGGTCGGCCTGTGTCGGGTTTCATTTCGGGGAATGTTGAAATAGTTGGTATCGTTAAATCAAAAGCCTGATAGATTGAATTTGGTCAAGCTTGCCGGGAGACATAGACGTCGCCTTAGTTTGCCAAAATAACACATAACTTGTTTAATTGTGGGATTCTAGATAGTTAGATTCTGCACGGTGGTTCGAACGATTCGATCCGCAACGATAGTACACCATGTTTATTCGTCAATACGGTCATCGGTTCCGCATCGACACACCGGCCAAAGTTAACTTCTTTTTGGAGTTGCATGGTCGTCGTGAAGACGGCTTTCATCAGATCGACACGGTAATGCAAACCGTGTCTTTGTGGGACCGCTTGGATTTCGTCCCGACCGAGGGCCAAGAAGTTCAGCTTTCATGCCAACTTCAACAGCCTGCGGGGCAACCGGGCGAGCAAGATTCGATTCCGACGGACGGTCGTAATTTGGTGGTGCGTGCTTGTGAGCGTTTAAGAGAGTACGCAGCCCAGCAGCAGATCGATTCGCCAGTGTCGATGGGGTTGAAGATTCATTTGACCAAATGGATTCCTTCGGCGGCGGGTTTGGGCGGAGCATCTTCGGATTGTGCGGCGGCGTTGGTTGGAGCGAATCGCGCGTGGCAGCTGGGTTTGAGTTTACAACAGTTGCAAACGATCGCTGCGGAGTTGGGTAGCGACGTGCCATTTTTTTTATACGGTGGTGCTTGTCGTTGCACGGGACGAGGCGAAATCATTCAGCCGGTGTCAGCGCCGGCGGGAGTGAACTTGGTGATTGTTAAACCGCCGGTGGCTTTGTCAACCAAAGCTGTTTTTGGCCAAATCAATACGTCATCGTCGGATGGGGCGACGCGTTCGGCTGAGCCGACCGTTGAAGCGATCGCGACGGGGGCGGCCACGCAAGTCGCCGGGGCGCTCTTTAATCGACTCGCCGAACCCGCGGCAAAGCTGACCGACCAAGTCGAACGAGTGGCTGGTTTGTTTGATCGAGTTGGAAGTTTAGGGCATCAAATGAGTGGTAGCGGGTCGAGCTACTTTGGTGTCTTCCCGAATCGTAAGTCGGCCAGGATGGCTCGCCAGCGGTTGGCCAATCAACTTGACGACTGTCGAGTTTTTGCGGTTCGCACGCTGGCGGCATCTGAGTTTGCGCGGGGTTTATCAGAGTTGGTTTGCCAGAATGTTTCGCCCACCAAAGCAGGAGCGTCGCGATGGAAGTAACCGAAGTCAGAGTCAAGTTAATCAACAGCCCGGAAGATCGTTTGCGCGGGTTTTGTAGTGTAACTTTTGACCATAGCTTTGTGGTGCGAGACCTGAAAATCATCGAGGGGAATTCTGGTCCGTTCGTGGCGATGCCTAGTCGAAAGCTCACCGATAATTGCAACAACTGCCGGATGAAAAATCATTTGCGGGCCAATTTCTGCAATCAATGTGGTAAGAAGCTAAATTGCAACCGGGTGGAGCACGATTCGGGGGGGCGGGCCAAGCTGTACGCCGATGTGGCTCATCCGGTGAACGCTGCGTGTCGAGAGCTGATTCAAAGTCGTGTGGTCGAGGAATTCAAAAAAGAGCTAGAGCTGTCGGCTCAGCCAGGCTACTCACCTCGATACGACAATGATTATTTCGACGAAGATCATGGCCCGGAGGCGGGCAGCAAAGACGCCCCATCGGGCAGTGGATTAGCTGGCGAGCCGGCTGTGGAGCCCCCCGCCAAGCCTGCATTGGAGGCTTTAAAGGGGAGCGAAGAGCCATCCCCGGAAGATAACTCAGCTCAGGTTCGAATCGATTCTGCCGAAAAAAAGCCCTACAAAACGCATAAACCTAACGACGATTTGAGCCAAGGGACGAAATCGGCAGAAGAAGACTTCGGCAAAGGTGTGTTTGAGTAATTTTACCGATCAAAACTATTCGGTAACTCGACTATACTTACCGGTCGACCTTCTGATTGAACTGACAGGCACAACCAACATGCTTCGCTCACCGATTTTGTTCGTTTTCTCCCGCTGCTTGGCCGCCGTGATCTGCGTCGCCGTAATCGGATATTCTAGCCAAGTGCAAGCTCAGTCGCAGCCGCGGGCTTTCGCCGCCGGAGTCTTAAAGACGATCCCGACCAAATTGGACCCGCGCGACACGCACTCACTGCCAATTCGTATGCCGGGAGTCACCGCCGACGATTGGACGCCGAATCTGTTTCCGGTTGACGAGACTTTGATTGGCAAGTCCGGTCAAGTGACTTTGTATCGCGATCCGGTTTGGGAGCTAGAATTCTCGTTCCTGCCGTTGCGTCAAGAAAAAGTCAAATTGCCATCGGGTGCCGGTGGGTTGGTAGACCGTAACGTCTGGTACTTGGTCGTTCGGGTTCGAAACACCGGTTCGGCCATGACTTACAAAGACGTTCGGCAAAGCCCCGACACCGAACATATTGTACGCAAGTTGCAATATAACAAACCGGTCGCTTCGGAAGACATTGATTTCGCACCACGATTTGTGTTGCAAGGATGGGTGGAGGATGAGGTGGCCGGTAACTACAAAAAAACCGAATACGCTTCAGTCATCGATGCCGCTGCCCTTTCACAAATCCAAGACATTGAAGATCCAAACCAAAAGCTGTTGGATACTCATCAACTGTCAAAGGCGAAGATCCCGATGGCCAAAAACGACGTCGACCCTGGCGTGTGGGCGGTGGCGATTTGGGAAGGCGTGAATCCAAGTATCGATTACGTAAGCGTGCGAGTCGAAGGGCTCTCCAATGCCTACCGTTTGAACAACCCCGAGACGAAAACTGCTTTTGCTAAAACGCTCCAGCTGAACTTTTGGCGTCCCGGTGATGCCGTTGGCCAGCAACGCGATCAATTGAATTACGGGGTTCCGCTGGTTGATGACGCGCAAGAGCAGATTCGGATTTGCAAATTTTACGAGCTTCCGGGCCCGTTGCTAAGGACTTACCTTGACCGTCGAGAGATCAAGCGAAAGCGGCTGATCGGCGAAATTGACGCTAAAGTTAACTTAGGGACCTTTAAGTCCGCGTTGACCGACGACTTGGATGCTGGCAAATTGCCGCAAGCCCTGACGGATCCGATCGACAAAGCTGGCATTACATTCCCTGCTGGGGTGGCTCTGACCACCGTAATTCCCGGTAGAAAGTGGACTTTCTCCAATGAGGGCCAGAAATACGTGGTTCAGTTAGAACCGCAGTTCTGGGAGCCAGACTTCGGTCAAATTCGATTCATAAAGACTCTTGATTATCTGTGGATCTACCGATAACATCTGTGATTCCCAAAACGAAGAAAATTAGATTAATACGAAGCTCAGGATAATAAAATGGCCCACAAAAAGGGACAAGGCTCCAGTCGCAACGGTCGCGATTCGAACGCCCAACGCCGCGGCGTGAAAAAATTTGGTGGCGAAAAAGTTATCGCCGGTAACATCCTTATCCGCCAAGTTGGAAACAAATGGCATCCCGGCAAAGGCGTCGGTCAAGGAAAAGACTACACGCTGTTCGCGCTAGTCGACGGACACATCATGTTCGACCGCAAAGGTCGTCGGATCAACGTGGTCGCCGAAGCTACTTAAGCTTCGTTGCCAACGCATGATCAGACCTCGTCTTAGGACGAGTAAATCAGAACAACTTGAAAGGATGCCAACTTTACATTGGCATCCTTTTTTTGTTTTGAGTGTCTCTCCTGACGGGCACTCCCACGCCCAATCTTAATCATAATCTCACCGCGTCCCCGACTCGGTGGTCGGCCCAAAGCCGCCAACCTCCTCTATCAGTAATCAATCGTATGTTTGTCGATCAAGTAACCATTAAAGTCAGCGGCGGTCGCGGCGGCCACGGATGCGTCAGTTTCCGCCGTGAAAAGTACGTGCCCAAAGGCGGTCCTGATGGTGGCGACGGAGGTCACGGCGGCAGCGTCATCATCGAAGCTCGTCATGGCGTCAACAGCTTGGTCGCATTGGCCAACCGCAACAGCATCCGCGGCGACAAAGGAATCGGCGGCATGGGCTACGGTCGGCACGGGAAATGCGCCGACGACATCACCGTCTACGTGCCTCCGGGAACGATCTTGATCGATACCGCAACTGGTCTAACCATGAAGGATCTCGCCGACGACGGCGACTCAGTCGTCGTCGCCAAAGGTGGGCGAGGCGGACGCGGAAACACGCGATTCAAATCCTCGACCAATCAAGCTCCTCGTCAAGCAACGCAAGGCTCCGACGGCGAACGCAAAACATTACGCTTGGAATTAAAAGTGATCGCCGATGTTGGGGTCATTGGAAAACCCAACGCCGGCAAAAGCACGTTGCTCAGCCGCCTGTCGAGTGCTCGACCTGAAATCGCCAACTACCCGTTTACCACCAAGTTCCCAAACTTGGGGCAGGTGATGATCGATCTAGATAACTCGTTCATCATGGCCGACATTCCCGGTTTGATCGAGGGAGCCAGCGAAGGCGTCGGGCTGGGGCACGATTTCCTCAAGCACATCGAACGAGCAGGTATTTTGGTGCACTTGGTCGAACCCACGCCGATGGATCAGACCGACCCGGTCGAAAACTATCGATCGATTCGAAACGAGTTAGAACGGTATAACGTAAAACTTAAAGACCGGCCGGAGATTCTGGTTTGCACTAAATCAGAGCTGCCTGGGCAAGACGAAGTTGTGAAGGCGTTGGCCGAAGCGACAGGCGAACAGGTCCATTCGATCTCGGCGGTCACCGGCGACGGGCTTAAGCCGCTGGTTCACCACATCGCGACCACACTCCAAGGCTACAAGTCATGCCAGTAGTGTTGGTCGATATCGGAAACAGTGCCATCAAGCTGAACTTTGTGTCCAGCGATGTCGCGGATTCTGTTGATGCAACACTGAATGATAGTTGCCGGTCGCAGCGAATTGCCCGCTGGGCAGATTTTGACTTCAAGGCACTGCCCAAGGCCGTTCATTACTGGGTCACGTCTTGTGTTGACGGAGCCAAGCTTCATGAACTCTCCGATGCACTTGACGAAGCGGGGCGAAGCAAAGATCGAATCCGCTCGGTGGATCATCGGTTGATCGAGTTAGACCTGGAAGTTGACCAGCCGAAAGCGGTCGGCGTTGATCGGTTGGTCGGCTGTTTGGCCGTCGCGGAAGGTCTCAGCGATGGTGAAGCGGCGATCGTGGTTGATGCCGGCACGGCCGTCACGGTCGATGTGGTAACCGGTAAAGGCGTGTTCTGTGGCGGTGTGATTTACCCCGGCGCGGATGCTTCTTTTTTACAATTGAATCAGCAAACCGCCGCCCTGCCCCACTTGGACTTGCTCGCCCGAAATGAAATCGTGGCTGATTGGAAGGAAGAAATCAAACAGCTTGCCCAAGGTTCGCTGGCTCCATGGCAACGCAATACCTCCACCGCCATCGTCGCCGGCGTGTACCGGACTCAGCTTGCCGGACTGGCTGAGACGGTTTCGCAGTTCAGGCAATCGTTACCGGTTTCGCTTGCCCTTAATTGTTCGATCGTACTAACCGGTGGTGGCATCGAAGAATTGCTGAGTGCCGGTAAGGTCTTGGATTGCCTGCCCATTTGGATTGATGAAGTGACGATCGAGCCTGATTTGATTCATGCGGGTTTGCTGTTGATCCACCAAAAAAACAATCGAAATTGATTCTCCAAATCGATTTTACAGCGGACAACTTTTATTGCGAAAGGCTTTTGCTATGTTATCGCCCAAGTTTAAAAATCAACTGACTGAAACACTCGACTCCATTCAAGACCAGGGGCTATACAAACGCGAGCGATTGATAGCCGGCGCCCAATCGGTTGAGATTTCGGTCGTTTCAGGCGAGGCAACCACAGAAGCGGCGCCGTCGGAGGTGTTGAACTTTTGTGCCAACAACTACCTTGGGTTGGCCGACCATGCTGATTTGATCGCTGCCGCCAAAGAGTCGTTGGACCAATATGGCTTTGGCATGGCTTCGGTACGTTTTATTTGCGGCACACAAACTTTGCATCGAGAGCTTGAGCAAACGATCGCTAGTTGGTTGGGCTATGACGACTCGATTTTGTACGCCGCTTGTTTTGACGCCAACGGAGGTTTGTTCGAGCCTTTGCTAACCGCCGAAGACGCGATCGTGTCCGACTCGCTCAATCACGCTTCGATCATCGACGGCATTCGGCTGTGCAAAGCCAAGCGTTTTCGCTTCGCCAACTCGGACATGGATGACCTGAGAACTCAACTGCAAGCCGCTAGGGACGCCGAAGCTCGGAATGTTTTGATCGCGACCGACGGCGTGTTCTCGATGGACGGTTATATTGCGAACCTGCCGGCGATCTGCGATTTGGCGGACGAGTTCGAGGCGATGGTGATGGTCGATGATTGTCATTCAACCGGTTTTCTAGGCCCGGGCGGGCGCGGTACAGCCGCGTTTCATGGTTGTGAAGGCCGGATCGATATCTTGACCGGCACGCTGGGCAAAGCACTCGGCGGCGCGATGGGTGGATTCACTTGTGCCAGCCAAGCGGTGATTGATTTGCTGCGACAGCGTTCGCGACCGTACTTGTTTTCTAATAGCCTTGCTCCGTCGCTGTGCGGAGCGGCGATCAAAGCGATCGAACTGACTCAGTCGAGCGTGGGAGATCAGTTGCGAAAGCAGCTGTTTGAGAATGCTCAACTGTTTCGCGGCGAGATGGACGCCGCAGGTTTTACGCTGCCGCCGGGCGAACATCCGATCATTCCGGTGATGGTGGGCGATGCGGAAGTTGTACAGAAGATGTCGTCGGATTTACTTGAACGTGGAATCTACGTGGTGGGTTTCTTTTTCCCGGTCGTCCCCAAAGGCACTGCTCGGATCCGCACGCAAATGTCTGCCGGTCATACGCCTGAACAGGTCAAGCAAGCGGTCGCGGAGTTTACGGCAGTGGCAAAAAAACACGGTGTTGTTTAGTGGTAGCCCGACGCGTGAGCGTGGAAATGTGGTGATGGGCTTCCAGCCTGTCATGCGCGCAGACAGGCTGGAAGCCTATCTCCACATTTGTTGGGCTTCGCCAAGACATGTTAAATCAACAAGTTTGTTGGTGAGAGCCGCGCGTCAGCGAGGAACCCATCGTCGCCTTTGCCACCGTGATAGTAGCGCTACCTTCGGTGGACGTTCACAAAGCGGTTGGCTCTGAACAAACAGTCGTTGCTTGGGCTGGCGTTTATCTTAGGCCAGGGCTCATCCAAAGAACTGCTGAAGGGGTGACGGGATGAGAGTTTTGTCGAGTCCACCTTAGCATTTGAAGAAATGCAGTCCTACTTATTCGCCCATGCAAACGCTTCTTTCACGGAGGCAAGGGCAACGATGATGTCCTCGCTAACGCGTCGGGCGACCATTTATAGGACTTCCTAATTTGTAAGCCTGGTTCACCCAAGGGCGCCGTCAATTCACTCGGTTGTCGACTTTTTTGCACTTCTTTGCATTCTTGCGTATTCGTGATGGTATTGTCCATGCCGCAGTGTGCCGAATGATTTGCAGAGTATAAAAGGGCGGGAAGCACCGTCGCCGCGGATGAGGTTACTTTTGCTTACTCATTCGTTCTCTAAAGGTTTTGAACATCCGCTCCAGATAATGTCCGCCTCGTTCGATTGCTGGATCGTTGCCCGGCAGCGAAAGAATTGTTGGCATCTCGCTCTCAAACATTTTCCAATGCCGGTCTACGATGTTGACCGCATTGAGAGCATAGAAAGAGTTGCTTTGATTCATATCGCAATACTTCAATACGACTTGTTTCGCATTGTTGACCGTCGCTGGGTCAGCATCATTCGCATCAAAACTAAGCAGTGCTTCGGCCGCGGTCAAAGCGACTTCAGGGGCTTCGTCGTTTAGCAGTCGTTTCAATAAGTCAGAGTGCTGGTCAACCGCAGGCTTGCCACTATTTAGCAGGCCCATCGCCGCCCAGTACCGAACGGTCGGGCTCTTCGCTGTGGCTGCTGCAACACACTTGGCCATATTTGTCTGCTTCGAGGCGGCGTCCAATTCCTGTCCACTGACCGCACCGGCGATCTCCCAAACTTGCTCAAACGGAAACGCCAACTGATCGTCAATTAAATCCCGTCGCGTTTGATTACCCTTAACGGTGATGGTTTGCAAACGCCCCTCGTGCACAAAGCTTAGCGTTCCGACTTTGCGAGCGTTATTGGCAAACGCGTTGCGAAACCGATCCAACGTTGATTTGTGCTGCGGATCGCCAGCAAGGTTTTGGGTTTCATCCGGGTCAGCTTTCAGGTCATAAAGCTCTTCACTGGATCTGGGTTGCCAGAACTTTGCTTGCACTGGATTTAGTTCACCTGCCTCAAACATCTCTAGCCACTTACGAGTGGATGGCGAGGTCAATTGGTATTCCAGATTTTGACCGTGTGGCAAGTGCGGCATGAAGTTGCGAATGTAGACAAACTGCTTGTCTCGGACGCTAAACGAAAGGTCCGGTCGTTCGTCCATCCGCTCGCGGAAACCAAACAAGTACTCAGGCTGGTCGTCAACCGCAACTTGCTTCTGTCCAAAAAACGCGTGGCCTTGCATGTTACTAGGTGCTTCGATGTCGGCAATGCTGAGCATTGTCGGTGCAAGGTCGACAAAGCCGACGGGCCGTTGTGAACGTCCGCCGGGTGAATACTCGTGGGGTGCGAAGTCGGCGCGGAGTTTTTCGGGGACGTGGACGACGAATGGAACTAGCATTCCCGAATCGCCCGCAAAACGTTTATGCCGTGGCATCCCGCTGCCGTGGTCGCCAAAGAAAACTACGATCGTGTTGTCGGCAACGCCGGCGTCTTCTAGCTGCTGTAGTTCTTTGGCGATCCAGTCGTCCATCTTCATCAAGTTGTCGTAGTACTGTGCCCAATCTTTACGAAGTTCAGGCACGTCCGGCCAGTATGCCGGCAATTTCACTGACGCAGGGTCAATCACGGCTTGGTGCGAGCTATTGCGGATCTTGCTCTCGTGAGTCTTAGTGAAATTGACGACGGCAAAGAAAGGTTGGTTAGGTTTTCGATTGTGCCAGTCAGCTTTTTTATTCGACGTGTCCCAGACCTGACCGTGTTTGATTAAGTTGTAATCTTCTTTTGAGTTATTGGTGCAGTAGTACCCAGCATCCCGCAGGTACTCCGGGAACATTTTGATGTTCGTTGGTAGTTTGCATTGCGACCGCATGTTGCCGGCGCCGAGGGTTCCCGCGTACATGCCAGAAATGATCGTGGTTCTCGCCGGGGCACAAACCGGATAGTTCGACCAGGCGACGTCGTAGGTCAAGCTCTTCGCCGCTAGGGCATCTAGGTGCGGCGTCTTGGCGGTGGTGTCGCCGTAGCAAGCCAGTTGAGGACCGATGTCTTCGACGGAAAGCCACAGCACATTTGGCCGCGTTTTATCCCCGCCGTCTTGCAACGCAAAAGTAGCTTGGGCACAGAACGACAAT
The DNA here is from genome assembly GCA_023300235.1 of Mariniblastus sp. Lineage (GTDB taxonomy): Bacteria > Planctomycetota > Planctomycetia > Pirellulales > Pirellulaceae > Mariniblastus. The sequence goes on along the minus strand of JALZWN010000151.1, from coordinate 11,975 downwards.
GCCAGCAGCGTGGCGATAAAAGTAGATGAAAATTTCATTATGTGTTACTGATGGAAGGAGGCTACGATCAAGCGGTTATAGCAAAAGCGCTCGGCGCGCACTCCGAGCCGTTTCCGATAGTCTGCCTTGGAACCCGATGATCTTGAGGTTCAGTGGCGAGTGGAATTTCTCATCGAGATTATACACCGCCGGGCGACGCTAGGCAGATTCTTCGTTGCAGTAGTTCGTTGCAGTAGTTCGTTGCAGTAGTTCGTTACAAGGCGGAGCCTTGTGACGAGCATGTAGGCCCGGCTATCGCACGACGCTTCGTGTGTTTTCTCGCCAAATATCTTCGTCACCTGACAAGTCAAGCGGGCCTGGCAGGTTCGGGCTGATGTATACCAGCTCGCTGCGAAGTAAATTTTCCGTGCGTTGGTCGGTCGTTACGGCCGAAAGTTCATATTCCAGTTCGGCGTCGTAGTCATCGGGATCAATCCGAACATGCGACGAAGCGTATTGAACGTATTCGACCGGGATGGCCCGCGGTTCTACCGCGATCGCGGCAGGTTCACGAATGATTTTTCGTTGGACTGGCTGGCCGATGGGTTCGTATTCGATCGGACGAGCACCACCGAAGACTTCGGGCTTGGCTCCGTGTTCGACAACGTCCAGATGCCGCGGCAACACTCGCACGTCGGCGCCCAATGAGTGGAACATGTCTCGCATGTGCTCGTGGCAAGTGAACATCAAAATCTGATGGCCGTTACGAGAGAAATCATAAAGCACTTCTGCGGCAGCCTGAGCTCGCTGACCATCGAAGTTGACTAGCACGTCATCCAGGATCATTGGAATCGTCGCTCCGCGTCGAGAGTAAGCATCGACCAAAGCCAATCGTAGGCTCAAGTAAACTGCCTCTCGCGTACCCCGCGAAAGCTTGTCCACCGGAATTGTTTCGTCGTCGCGGTTGTCAACCAGCAACTCCTCGCCGATCAGCTTGGTCCAAATTCGCTTGTACTTGCCTTCGGTCAATCGCTCCAAATAATTCGAAGCATCTTTGAGTGTTTCTGGCTGTCGCTTGGACTCGTAACTTTCGCGGATGATCTCTAGCATTTGCGTGCTAGATGCTAAGACCTGCCACTCTTTTTGCAGCTTGCAGATTTGAGCGTTGACGGTGTTAAGCTCCAAGTGTGCGGTGTCCAAACGGGAATCTTCGCCCAGAGTTTTTACTTCTTGGACAAACTCGCCTCGTTGTTGTAACAGGCGAGCTTGAGTTTCTTTGACGCGTTCGATTTCTTCTTGGACGAAATCCCATTGCTTTTCTAGTCCAGCAGCGCCGTATGCTTCGAGGAGTTCGGCAACTTCTGGCTCGGTGAAATGTTTGCCAATCCCCGCGGTGATCTGTTCGCTGATTTGTTCGTTCGACTTGGTCAATTTACGGCGTCGGACAAACGTCGCATCCAAGGCCCGGTAGTCTTGCTCGGATGCTGCACCGACAACGGCCAGCAAACGCTGCTTTTGTCCTAGCAATTTATCAAGTTCGCGTTTCGTTTTGTTCAAACGATTTCGCAACGACTTGTACTTGTTCGCATGCTCTTTACGAACCGAAACGAACTGGCGCTGCTCGTTGATCGCGCGATGCAAGTGGGCCAATCGATCGACGATGTTGTCGTTGCGGAACTTTACTCCGGTTTCGTGTAGCATCATATCGATACGTTGATTCAACGCGGCGAGTTCTTTTTCGCGTTCGACTTTTTCTGACGAAAATTGATCCAGTTGGATGTAGTGCGTCGAAACGCGATCGGCGCGTTGTTTGATCTCTTCTAGCTGGTGTGGACGCAGCGTGATTGGCAGTCCAGCGGTTCGCAAGGAAGCCTGCCAGTTCTGTTCGGCTTTCTTGAGTTCGCGTTCTTGCGAAGTCATGCGGCGGCGGACGTCTTCTTGAACGCCACGAGTGGATTGCACGCGGTTTTCGAGCGGTACCAATTCTTCCATTCGCATCAACCGGGATTCGGCGTCTTTCAGTTCGATCTCCCACTGCCCTTTTACGCTGTGAGGCAGTTTGGCTTCGATCTCGTCGCGTTCGATTTTGGCTCGTCGTAATTGCTGGCGATTGATGTCCATCTGGTGACGGAAATCTTGGAGATCTTCTTGAGCCTCTCGTTCCCAGTATTGCTTAAACCAAAGTGAAAGAGCGCCAACGCCTAAGCCGAGAAAGATCGCAACCTTGCCAACGTTTTGGTTGATCTCACCAAGTACGCTACCCTTCCAAAGCTGGTCGAGCGAGCCGATGCCAAACAAGATGATGCCGCCAACGAAGCACGCACCTACGATCGTGAGTTTCTCAAGCGGCATGACTTGATCGTTAACAATCGAATCGATGTCGTGCTCAAGGCCGGTGCGATTCTGTTGGAGCTTTTCGATCTTTTGTTCTAGTTCGATCCGGCGACGCAATAAGTTTACGTATCGGCCGGTGTCTTCAAGCGTTTCTGATGGCCCCTGTCCGGCGAGCGAAGTTCCTAAGCGGTCTTGATGCTGGCCGAGGTCAAACTCAACTTTTTCGAGGTCGTTTTGGTATTTGGTTAAACGGTCGAGTTCGATCTGCAGTTTTTTGCCGGCTTGATCCAGCGAAGCAAAGCCACGTTTGCCAAGTTCGCGGATGTCACCCGCTTTCAGATCAAGTTGGTGTCCCAAGCCATCAATCTCGCTGACGACATTGGATTCGATGCGGCCGATTTCATCGCGTAAACGTGTTGACTGACGTTGCAATGACTCGACCCAGGGCATGTGCTCGGTGATCGCTTCGATTTTCGATTTCTGGGCCCACAACGTTCGGTTGATGGGCAGTGCCAACGCTTCTGCTTTGATGGTTTTGCGTTGCAGTTTGACTTGGTCGATACGCTCTTTTTGCTGGGCGATCCGCGAATTGAGTTGGTCTAGTTTTTCGATCGAAACGTCGCGGCGATCGGGTAGTTTGCCCAACGCGGTGATCTGGTCGATGACCAATTTGCGAGAATTCCAGCGATCGGCAACCTGAACGGATGCCTCTAGGATGCGGGATTGGCGAGTTTTTTTGGTTAGTTCGTTTTCAAGATCAATCAGTTGATTGTTGATGTCGGTGGTCTCTGCGGCGACGTGCGACCAACGTTTTGAGCGTTGTTTTAGTTCGTCGATTTCGCGGAGTAGTTTTTGACGTTGTTCTGAAAGTGTGGCCAGTTTTGAAGCGACTTCGCCGTCGGCTGACCAAATTTTCTTTCGCCGATTCGCTTGATCGCGCATCACGTCCACGAGCGAAACGCGGTCCATGCCGCTGGTCAAACGATACAGTTGCTCTGCTGCGGCGGTGCCGTTGAGCGCGTTGAGTTCTTGGATTTCTTGCAAACCGATCGCGAACACGTTGACGAAAATTGATTCGTCGATCTCCGACATCAGGTTGCTTAGACGAGCGCGGCCGTGGACGGTGCCGTCGACCAAGTCGGTAACGGTCAAATCGCCGATCGGATCGCTGTGGCGGTTAGGGTCGATGAAGCGTTGGACTTCGAAATTGCCATCAGGGCTGGAGATTTCTAGCAAACCTCCGGCCAGTCCGCCGTACACCGGCGGCGTGTATTTTTCGATTCGCTCTTGCGAAAAGCCAAACATCATCGCGCGGCAGAATTGCATCATCGTCGTCTTGCCAGCTTCGTTGTAGCCGCAGAACAACGTCATGTTATCGGATAACTTATCGACAGTGAGGCCTTTCCATACGCCAAAGCCGTCGATTTGGATGTCGGTAATCTTCACGACTGTTCTCCTGAACAATGTGTTGGCATCAAATCATTTGATGCGTGTCAGTTATTGAATGGGGGGGAGGGGAATCAAAGTTGTCGTTAGCTGGAGACAACGGAATCATCGTTGTGGTAAATCTTGTGTTCGGCCAAGTATTCAACGCCCAGCAACATCGCCTTTCGCAAGACTTCATCGCGGCGGTTGAGCGACACGTCGGTCATGCCGGCGGTGACTTTACTGCTAACCGTCTGAGGCATGTATTGGTGGAGGTTGAGTTTGAGCGATTCGTCGCTTTGGTAGCGGCCCATCGCTCGGAGGTACTCGCCCAGTAGGGTGTCTTCTTCGTACCAGTCGATTGGCAGTTTTTCGGGCGTTTCGATTCGGACGCTGGTCGACCAGAGTCCTTTGTCGCCGCGACCAAATTCATCTCGCAACCACTCCAAGACTTCCGCCGCCCATTGGGGTTTGCGGATTTGTGGATTGAAGTCGCCAGCGGTGGTTAGGAACCAACTGCTCAAAACGATTTGGTCGGTGGTGTCTGAAATGACTTTTAACGCCCGTTCGGCCAATTCGTTTTTGAGTTCTTTTAGGTGGACTTGTTCGGATATCGCGACCTTCTGTGGCAAGAACCGCACGCGGTCGGATTCGACGGTTTGAACACGTAGTTTTCCGGAGCTGTCGATACGACAAATCTTGAACCCGTGTAAACCTGTTTCTTTGGGGCTGCGGCTTTGTGGGGTGCCGGGATAGATCACGATCGTGTCGGTTTTTTCAAGCTTGGATGATTTGTGCCGACCACCCATGGCCCAGTACTGAACGTGTTTGCCGGTTAGGGTACTTGATTCGTAGTCGCCGTGAGTCAGGGCGATGTTAAACAGGTTGTCTTCGGGCGGCAGGAACTCGTTTCCGCTGCGGCGTTTAGGGTCGTAGCTGGCGGCCATGATTCGAGCCAAGGCAACACCACCGCGTTTGTGTTCGAAGTGTTCAACAACGGACGAGCTAAAGGTGACCACGTTCGGCGGGAGTTCGATGCTGCCAGGCCAGCGGTCGGGGTGATCGCACTCGCCAGCCACCCAGTAGACTTGGACCCCTTTTTCATTCAATCGACGAAATTGATTTAATAAGAACGCGGCGGATCGAGCGTTATTTGATTCAATGTCAAACAAGTCCCCTGCCAGCAGCACAAAGTCAACTCGTTCTGCCACCGCCGTGTCAAAGATTTTCGTCGCTGCTTCATACGGCGCGTTGGCCAATATCTCGATCAAATGCTGCGGCAATTCTAGTAACCCGCTCATCGAAACGTCTAAATGCAGATCCGAAGCGTGAATGAATTTAAGCGTTTCTGACATGTCCGATGCCTTCCGTGGACCTTGAGTGACTGATTCGCCGGCGTGTAAAAACTACATTACCGCGGCCAATGAAAACCCCTTCATCGCTTCAGTTTATCCAAGTACACAAAAGCTACCTATATCAATGCTTGGCCGAGCCCCGCTTGAAGTTGACTCTTGGGTGCTAGCGTTTTTTTGTGGCTGGACTCAAAAAACGACCGATGGATCGGTTTTTGCTAAAAGACGGGAGTTTACCCGTTTAAGCGGACCAACCCTACCCTGTCAGCTTCCACCGAACAGAATAATCAAAACAGTCGGCAAAGTCAGGCTAACCTGATTAACACTCACATTAATAGCTGGAGTCAAAACCCGAGCTTTAGTTTCCGAAAAAACAGTACGACCGGCACCCCGCGCATTTTCGGGGTAACTCCGGCGTTCGAAACTAAACGAGAGATTGGAACATGTCCTTCAAAACAACCCCAACACAAGTTTGTATCGCTGCCTTGGCACTTTGCATTTCGACTTTAGCGGGCTGCCGTAGCTACGGCCCTACTGACTTAGTGCCTGCTGCCGACGTACTGAACCGCAGTTGCTGTCGCCCTGATCAAGAGCAACAGGTTAACTTCCTGAACCTTCGTCGCACGCCTCCAGAGCAGTACGTTTTGAGCAAGGGCGATGTTTTGGGAATCTACATTCAAGGCATCACGGGCGATGCCGCCGTTCCGCCGCCGGTCAACTTTGCTGACCAAGACAGCCAGCCAGCGATCGGCTACCCGGTTCCAATTCGCGACGACGGTTACATTTCATTGCCGTTGATCGCACCGATTCGTGTCACCGGCTTGACCGTTGGCGAAGCGGAATCAAAAATCGTTCGTGCTTACACGCAAGATAAAGAAATCTTGCTTGAAGGCAACGAGAAAATCATCGTGACGTTGATGCAACGTCGTACTTACAACGTTTTGGTCATTCGTGAAGATGGTGGCACCACCAACAACTCACGTGGTTTGAACCGAAACGAAATCTACATCGACGAAGGTCTCAGCACTGAATCGTTCTCAATCGAATTGCCGGCCTACGAGAACGACGTTCTTCACGCTCTAAGTGAAACCGGTGGTATGCCAGGCGAATCAGCTCGCAATGAGATCATCGTTCTTCGTGGCGCAATGAATGACGGCCAAAACCCGAACGCGATCGTGCAAGCAATCGGTCAAAGCGGCAGCAAGCAATCGCAAACGCTTGAAGGAGCCAACGTGGTTCGCATTCCAATTCGCGGCGATATCGGATCGTTCCCGCAGTTGAGCGAAGCGGACATTACTTTAGAAGACGGCGATGTTGTTTTCATCAAGGGACGCCAGCGAGATGTCTTCTACACAGGCGGTTTGCTGGATGGCGGACGCTTCCCATTGCCTCGTGACTACGACATTGATGTTCTAGAAGCCATGGCTATGGCCGGTGGTTCAGTGAGTGCTTCAGCTGGCTCGGGTGGCAGCGGTTCGTTCAGCGGACTGGGCAACATCATGCCAGCGACACAAGTTACCGTGTTGCGAAAGTGCGGTTGCGAGCAAGTTGCGATCGACGTCGACTTGCGATACGCACTGGCAGAGCCGTGTGAGCGAGTGATTGTCCAGCCAGGTGACTTGATCATCTTGGAATATCGCAAGAACGAGTTGTTCACCAACTCGCTGGTTTCGATCTTCCAGTTTGGCGGTATCTTTAACTTGTTCAGATAGTAAAAAAAGACGACGATCGTTGTTCAATTCGTAACGATTGTCGAAACAGTTTCGAACGAAAGTACGTCAGGCACACCGCTTGACGTGCTTTTTTTGGTTTTTCAAGCAAGTACTCTTGTTGAGCTTGTTTGAGTAACAACATTCGTTCAGAAAGCTAGAGCACGCCGGCCAGCAACCTGTCGCCGCTGCCGTTACCTGTCGGCTAACCGCTAAACCGCTAACCGCGTGGACGATTCTCCAATCAATGGACGAACAAGTGCACCGTTGGACGACGCTAATCTTGCACCCGATCCCTCGGGTCAACTTCATCAACGAACGCTTCCAGTTCCGTCCAATAGTGATCCGGCAACGGTTGCCAGTGAGCCATGTCTGGCGCTTCGAAAAACTTCTTGCGAGTCGACGGGGATTGGTCAAAAATTTTCTTCCCCATATCGATCGGTACGAGTTTGTCTGCGCCTCCATGCGATTGAAACAGCGGCATATCGCAGTTCTTAATCGCTTCTGCTGAATTCATTTGGTTCTTCATGACCCAACGAACGGGAAACATCCAATACTTTAGCGAGGCTGCATCGGGCAGCGAACTGAACGTCCGCTGCAGGATCAACGCCTTGCAGCCATGCTTTTCCGCCAAGTAGCACGCTACTCCGCCGCCGAGCGAATGTCCGACGATGATCACGTCGGTAGGTTTGATTTTGTCATGCTCGCAGACCCATGTCATCGCCGCGTCGGCATCTTCTTGGATCCCGGCTTCGTTCGGCGAGCCCTCGCTTTTGCCAAAGCCACGGTAGTCAAAGCTGAAGACGTTTGCCTGCAATGTGTTGCGGAATTGTTTGGACGTAAACGCCCCCCCCTGCGCGATGTTCTCGCCGTTGCCATGGCAATACAGGATCGTGCGAGGGCGTGTCGGTCCGGACTGGTCTTGCAGCGGCAAGTACCAACCAAACAGTTTGGTTTCATCCGCCGCAGTGAACTCGACTTCAGTGAACCCTTGTTGTTCGGCTTCCCAGTTGCCGGCGGGATATTTCGCCCCCGGATAGACTAGGCGATTTTCAAAAAGAACCAAGCAAGCGATCATCAACAGATAAACTCCCACTGTAACGAACATCAAGCGCCGCAAAAAACGAAAACAACTCGACAACAACCGCTGACCAATACTGCTTCTATCTGCTGACGTCTTCGCATCGGCGGGATCCTGTGCGTCGACCGCGGGAAGCTTTGCATCAGCAGGCGGTTGATTTGAGTTGACGTTCAACGAAATTCCTAATAAGACTGACAATTTGGTTAGATGCATTTTGGTTCAAAGACTATACTTCCGCAACTTTGAATTTAGCGGTTTGTCCCACCTTAAGCTAAAACGTTTGTTCGTTTTGCCGCGATCGCCAGTCACAACCGAGCATCCCGTCTTGCCTTCCACCGACTTACCCATCTCAATAGCCACGCCTAAGTTATTGGTCGTCGTGGCGACTTATAACGAGATTGATAGTCTGCCGCGGTTAGTGATTCAAATCGATCAACGGCTGCCCGAGGCAGATATTTTGGTGATCGACGATGCTTCTCCCGACGGCACTGGTAATTGGTGTGAAGAGGTCGCGGATAAATATCCGCAGTTGTCGGTGATGCATCGCGCGGGAAAACTGGGGCTTGGGTCGGCCGCGATTGAGGGTTTTCAGTGGGCCGCCCAACGCGACTACGATTTAATTGCGACGATGGACGCTGATCTAAGTCATGCTCCTGAAAGCCTCGTGCAGATGCATGAAAAAATGCGTTCGCCCGATTTTGGGAAGGTCGGCGTAATGATCGGCAGTCGCTATGTGAAAGGCGGAGGGACCGAAGGCTGGCCGCTGAGCCGTCGAGTGGCCTCGAAAATCGTCAATGCGTTCGCGAGATTTTGGCTGCGTTTAAAGACCAAAGATAATAGCGGCGCCTTCCGGATTTACCGCAGCGAAGCCTTGGCCGATTTGGACGTGTCCAGCGTCAGGAGTTCCGACTACGCGTATCTTGAAGAAATACTCTGGCGGCTGAATAAGAACGGAGTCCGGATGGCCGAGCACCCGATCGTGTTTCGCAATCGCGAGTTGGGTCGGTCCAAAACCAGCCCCATTTTGGGCGTGAAGGTGTTTTGGCAGATCTTACGCATGGGCTTTGGCCGTTGGTAAATCTTTGGCTTTGAGGCCAATGGAGACCTTATCAAGTGAGCAGCGACTGGTACAATTTGACGCTTCAATCTCCTAACTTAGAAAATTTCCGTAAAGGAACCATTACGATGGCTAAAGCAACTGCCCGCCACATTCTTGTCGACACCCTTGAGCAATGCGAAAAGCTCAAAACCGAAATCGAATCCGGTGGCGACTTCAAAACCGCAGCCATGGAAAATTCAAGCTGCCCATCAGGGCTTAACGGTGGCGACCTTGGCGAATTCGGTCCAGGCCAGATGGTCCCTGAGTTCGACGCCGTCGTTTTTAGCGCTCCGGTCAACACGGTCCAAGGACCGGTAAAGACTCAATTCGGTTACCACTTGCTTGAAGTGACTAGTCGCGAAGACTAACTGAAAAAATAAAGGTTCGCCGGCAGCAATGGCTGCCGGCTAGAACCGCTTCTATTGTATCGCACCAGCTTCCCCTGGCTTAAGTCTCTGACAAGCCACGTAGGTAAGGCATTTCTTGGTGGCGCTTCACGGAATCTAATGGTCTTTCAGTGTTGAACTTTAGGGTAGCTGGATTCGCCAGAATTCAGTTTGACTTAGAGAAAACCGAACTCTGGCGAGTCCGGCTACATGCTTCGATCCTAATCTTTATCTTTGACAGACCACTAGTGGCATCGTTTAAGGACGATCCAGGCTTGATGTCGTTCCGGTTGATTCGATCGCTTGAATCAGTGGCTTGAATCAGTGGCTTGAATCAGTCCCTCGACACGGTCCCTCGGGCGATCGCCAACGTCTGTCCAAGAGCGATTCTTCCAGTTGCCAGTCGTTTGCCGAAATATATTTTGTTTTTAGGCTACTCGTGATAGGCCAGCTAACACGAAGCAAACGACCCGATCAATCTTCACCTCGATCGGCGGGGCTGAACTGGCCGCTCATTCTGGATGCGCAGAAGGTCACCCCCCAATAAGAGGTTGGATCGTCTGCCAGTAATCCCCCTGATTGAGCGTGTCGTGAGCAGCAAAATTGAAAGCCTTTAGTCAGGGTCTACACTCCGGAACGCTCAACGTCTTTGACTAATAAGCGGAATACAAACTTCCGGCACTTTTCGATTTTCCCTATGACGCTCGTACCTCCTTTTCAAAGCGACCATGTCCGCCCGCTGGGCGATTGCGCTAGCTGGGAAGCCGCGAAGGCGGCTACTTGGCGTTGGGTGAAACCGGAGCTGGTCGTCGATCAAGCAACAGGCCAGCAAGCTCACCTCAGCGCGATACCTCGGTTTGCAATCCGCAAGCCGAACCTCAAGCGGTTCTTGCGCGAATCGAAAAGCCTCGAAGCGATTGCGTCGTCGTCGCTGCTGCTGCCGTACGAATGCCGAGTGACGGACGACTGGGTGTATTCTTTGACTTCCGTTTCGTCAGCTCAACCGCTCAGGACAGCTCTTCCGCCCGAGGCCGATTTACCAAAGCTCATCCAAGTCGCGATCGACGTATTGGAATCATTGCAGGCCATCCACTCGGCTTCCATGACCCATCGCAATCTTCGAACCTCCGGCGTCTACCTTGGTGAAACAGGCGTCATCGTCGGTGGGTTAGGCGCCCAGAGATTTGTCGCCAACGAATTTATCTCCGGCGCAATCATCGAAGAACGCTCGCAGTTTGTTTCACCAGAGCTAGCTGGAACACTCGACCGGGCTATCGGCGCGACTTGCGATTTGTATTCGTTTGGCATCCTTCTGTTTGAACTGTTGGCCGGGCAAACTCCCTATCACAGTTCCAATGGCGAAACGCTATTTCGACACATTGCGATGGAAGTCCCGCTCGAACAAATTCGAACTGACTGTCCGAATTCGCTTCGCAACGTGATCGGTCGGTTATTGGAAAAAGAACCATCACAACGCTATCAAACCGTCGCCTCGGTTCGTGACGACTTGCTTGAGATCAAAAAGCGGCTTGAGGTAGGCGAGAATGCTGACGCGTTCGTCATCGGCCAGACTGAAGTTCGCGGCACATTGTCATCGTCGGAGTTCGTCGGTCGGCGAGCCGAGTTGAGGATCCTTGAAGAACAGCTTCAAGAAACTACGACTGGCCGCAACCGCAACGTCACGATCACCAGTGGATCGGGGCGAGGAAAATCGCGTTTGATGAATGAGTTTATTCAGCGAGCATCTCGGCAAAACGCTTTGGTGTTGCGAGGACAGGCCAGTGACAGCGCTGCGCAGATCCCACTAAAAGCCATCACTGAAATACTCGAAGAAGCTGCGTATCGGCTTCGCAGTCAAGAAGAACTTAGGCCTCGCGTGCGTGAGGCAGCTGCCCCGTTTGCCGCTGAGTTGTCATTGGTTTCAAAGACGCTTGCCAAAGAGTTAGGCCTGTATGTCCTGGCCGATCAAGCGAGTACTGCCCCCGATGCATTTGGTGTAGCAAGAATCGAAAAAACGGTTGTCGAATTTCTAGCAGCATTGTCCTGCAACACACGTCCGCTGGTGCTGTGGGTGGACGACTATCAATGGTTGGATTCCCAGTCTGCAACCATCCTGAAGCGAATTGGAAACCGAAAGTCGTCCAGTATTTTGACCATTGCGTCGATGCGTCCTGACACCCACGATAAAAAACCGACAGTCGAATCGTTTGAGTCCGACATCACGATCGATCTTAGTCCACTATCGCGTGACGAGATTAAGTTACTGACCCAGTCGATGGCTGGCACATTGCCCCCAGAGGTTTTGGACACCGTCGTCCGAGTTTCTCAGGGTAGTCCGTTCATGGCATCGTCGATTCTTCGAGGCATGATCTCGTCCGGTACGATCGTCCCAACCGATGAGGGTTGGAAAACCGTTCCCGAGAAGCTGACAGCCATCCAGACTACCGACGATGCGGCGACCTTGCTGGTGCAACGAATCCAGACTCTCCCGGACGAAACTCGCCGTTTGCTCTGTTTTGCGTCTATCTTCGGAAATGAGTTTTCAATTGACGCGATCGAAGCAATTGCCGAAACCAAGCGAAAAGCTAGCGACGCAACACTTCCTGCACT
>JALZWN010000150.1 GCA_023300235.1 Mariniblastus sp. | reverse complement strand
GTACCGCTGGAAACGGACAAACGCGGGCCTTCTACTTGGCAGTATTTAAATTTTTTAAATTCGCGGCTTGGTTGAAAGTGCCAACAAAAAAAGGCAGGTCACAATGTGACCTGCCCAAATCAGTTAAGCTACAAGCTTGGCATCTTATTGGCTACTAAGCAACCGGACGAATCCAGCGATATCCAAGAAGGAGACAGCACCATCTACATTGATGTCAGCTTTGTGATCATAGTCGCCCGTTGACAGGAGCCTGACGAACGGTGTGATGTCAGCAAAGTTGACGTTGCCATCATCGTTGATGTCGCCAAGTCGCGACTTAGTGAACGTCACGAGGCCTTGCGTATCAATCTCTGGCAGGAATCCAGTTAGGTTCTGGATTGGTGATAGAGACGCGTCGTCTTCGATGGCGTAGGCACTGATGGATCCACTTAGTCCAGCAAGCTGGTACAGGTACTGACCATCATCGGTGACGTCTAGGTCAATGAAGCCGTCGGTGATTCCAAAGACCTCTGGGCCAGTTGTTCCACCAGTCGAGAATCCAGACACGCCAGTCGCTGCAGCTTGTTCGATCAACGATGGGACACCGTTGTCGTCTAGTTCAAAGCTGCTGATCGATGCGTTGATTGCGTTGGAAACGTAGAACGTACGGCCGTCGTTGCCAAAATCGATCCAGCATGATGTCAATTGGTTTGCAGGATCAAACGGGCTACCAGCAGGGTCGCCCAAAGCGAAGTCATTTCGGATGTCAATCAAGCTGCCGTCGCCGCTTAGTTCGTAGACTGAAATCGAACCCGCTTGCAGTGCAGGCAGCGCTGGAGGACCACCTGCTGAGTTGAATTCACGAGCTTCGGTTACGACGACGATTTCTCGGCCGTTGACGATCGTTGTATCGAAGTCGATTGCACTGGCGAGGTTACGGCCATCGGCGTTACCGACTACGGTGCCGGTCGCTGATCCGACCATGCCTAAGTTTTGACCTGATGCAGAGATTTCATAGACCGCGACTGAGTTAGCAGCATTCCGGCCTGGCAGAGCAGATGAGCCTGCGGTGATCGATGTCACGATCAACTTTGAACCATCGGCAGAGAATCCAAGGTTGGCTGGACGGTTGTCCAAGTCGATAGTCGATCCAGCGATCGGCAAGAGGATTCCGTTTTGGTTGATGGTGAATCCAGTAATGCTACCTTCATCGTTTGGCTCGGCCCGCGGAGTGCTAGAGTCACCAAGAGCGAATCCATCGCGATCGATATTTGCAACAAACAACCGGCCATCGCTGTAAGCCAATGTATTCGGGCCGACACCGCCAGTGCTGACGGTGCTTACTTTCGTCAACGAGAAATCGTCTTCGATTTTGAACGAAGTGATGGTGTCGCTGCCTGCGTTGACGCAGATCAGGCATTCTTCGTCGGTTGTGATGATCGAATCCGCTGAGATCAGAGGATCCAAGCCTTCGCCACCGTCAAATTCTGTGGAACCAAGTCCACCAGTTGCAAAGTTTCCAAGCAAAGCGAGCTTACCACCGGGATTGATTCCGAAGGCCACGATTTCGTTGGTTACGAGACCGTTGGTCATGGTATAGACAGCGCCTTCAATCGGTGGACCGGAGACGGCCACAAGGCCTTGTGTGTCGATCTCTGGCAAGTATCCAGTCAGTTCCTGAACTGGAGTCAACGTGCCGTCATCGACAGCGAAGACGCTAATCGCTCCGCTTAGTCCTTGAAGTTGGTACAAGTAGCGACCGTCCGAAGAAACATCCAGATCGATAAAGCCATCGGTTGTGCCGAATACTTCAGGGCCAGTCGTTCCGCCGGTTGAGAAACCAGAAACGCCTTGGGCGGCGACTTCATTCAACACCGTCGCTTGACCGTTTGAGTTCAAACGCAGGCTACTTACTGATGCGTTGATCGCGTTGCTGACGTAGAAAGTTTCGCCGTCGGCTCCGAAGTCGATCCAGCAAGTGGTCAACTGGTTTGATGCGTCGAATGGACTTCCTTGAGGGTTACCGATCGAAAGGTCATCTTGTGTCGAAACCAAGCTGCCATCGCTTAGTAGTTCATAGATCGAAATTGAACCTGCTTGTAGTGCAGGTAGAGCGGGTGGGCCACCGGCGGCGTTGAATTCACGTGCTTCGGTAACAACCACAAATTCGCGATTGCCGATGACAGCAGTATCAAAATCAATTGCACTGGCGAGGTTTCTGCCAGTTGCGTTGCCGACTTGAGTACCGGTTGCAGAACCAACCATGCCCGAGATCGCTCCGCTGGCATCGACGTCAAAAACCGCGACTGAGTTTGCTGCGTAAATGCCTGGCAAAGCTGCGGAGCCCGCGGTGATCGAAGTCACGATCAATTTGGAGCCATCGGCAGAGAAGCCAAGGTCGGCTGGACGATTGTCGAGGTCTACCGTTGAGCCGGGGATGGGGCTCAAGATGCCTTCTTCGTTCATGAAGAAGCCGGTGATGCTTCCTTCGTCGTTGGGTTCGGCACGAGGCGTGTTTTCATCGCCAAGGGCAAATCCATCTCGGTCGATGTTGCTTACGAATACGCGACCGTTGCTGTAAGCGAGGCTGTTAGGGCCAACGCCACCGCTGGAAATCGTCGTGATTTTAGTAAGCGAAAAGTCTTCTTCGATTTTGAATGAGGTGACGGTGTCGCTGCCAGCATTGACGGTGACCAAAAACTGCTCATCTCTTACGGAGATAATGGAATCGGCTGAAATTAGAGGATCAAGTCCTTCGCCGCCATCAAACTCGGTCGAGCCTGCTCCGCCCGTTGCATAGTCGCCGATGTGAAACAACGTACCATCAAGATTGCGACCGAATGCGGCGACTTCGTTTCCGTCGAGTGCATTGGTTTGAACATAGACGGCCCCTTGTGGGACTTGGCCGACGCTTGTGTCGGAATTAATTGCAAGTGCTGCTGTTGATAGCGCAAACGCGACAGCGAATTTCTTTAAGTAATGATTCCAAGGGGTCTGCATTTTTCTTCACCGTGTGTAGGTCGTTAGTGTAAATGTTTTGCTGTAGGCTTCTTGTGCGATGTCATCGTGTTTTTCGAAAGCACAGAACGTTTGAGTGCAAAGCCGAAAAAGCATTACTCTGAAAAAATAAATTTTGTGACGTGCATGCACGGCGCATTGAATACTTAAGCGTGTGGTGTCGTTGTTTACGAGCAACGAAAAAGTTGTTGGATGCGTTGTAAGAAAGTGCGCAAGCAAGCAAGTGTTTTTAAAACGCGAGAGGCAGACGCGGTTGGTCTGTTGGTTGACTTAGTGCTTATCGCAGTGCTAGCGGCAAAGCATAAAATGCGTCGCGCCAAAACTTGTGGGAGCGGAAGTTCTTCACGGAAGTCTATTTTTAAAAGCAACGTTATCTTCGCTTAGAAGATCGTTTTGATTCTTAAAAATCGCTCCGGCGCTTCGGCAAGGGAAGCGATGATGATGTTGCCGTGGTCGCTGCGCCACGATTGGCTTGGTGGCCGGTATTGATAGAGTGACTAGGAAAGCTTTTCGGCTTACAGAGAGTAGTAGTGTGGGGGCTAAAGTTAGCCAACGCAATTCTCTAAGTGTGGAGTGTGAAGTGTTGGAGTGCATCGCAGCAAAGGCATTACACGAAAACCAATTTTTTATGACGTGCCTGCTTCGGCTTCGAACAACTTGAGCTTCGCAAGCGGGCTTGTTGGTGAAATAGGTCGCTTTGGCAAAATAGAAACGTAGCGGGTGAAGGTGTTCGCTGACGCTTGGGGGCTTGCTAGTGTGGCATTGCATCGCAATGTCCGGATTGAGCTAGGGACGCATTTTTATCCGGGTATTTGCTGGTTTAGAAAGCGAAAGCCGAGATTTTGCACTGGACTTTCGGGAATTGACAGAACTAGAATACGCGGGGTTTAAGGGGCAAAGGCTCGTCGGACACGTCCGATGAGCGTGGCTTTGCCAACCACAATGACCCGTAGTTGGAATCGAACACCTTTGTTCGATCGACTCGACCCGGATGCGAGAAAAGCGTCCGAGTCAACTCACCAAAGCCGATCCATTTTTTGATAAGGGTTCGGCAGTAATTCGCTAGAAGAAATTTATGGCTAAAGAAGAAGCATTCGAAGTCGACGGCACGGTAACCCAAGCCCTCGCCAACACCCGTTTCCGCGTTGAGCTGGAAACTGGAGACGAGGTCCTTGCGCATGTTGCTGGCCGTATGAGAAAACACTTTATTCGCATCGTTCCCGGTGACAAAGTTCGCGTGGAACTCTCTCCATACGATTTGACCAAGGGTCGTATCGTTTATCGCGAGCGTTAACACTCGCTTGACTCGGCGTTCTTATTCGATGTGATGTAGGCCGATTTTTCTGCTGCGCGATGGTGCACTGAGTGATCAGCGATGGGAAGCGGACGTTCGAAATTCACTGGCTGAACATTGGCGTCGGTTTGGGGTTATACTTTTTAGCTGCGGCAATGCTGCCGCCCCGCTTCGTCCATTTCTCCAAGAAGTAGTTCTTTCATGCGCCAATTCAACCCGCTTTATAGAAGATCTGGTAAGTCTGTTTTTGTGATCCTTGCGATCATCGGCTTTATTGTGTTTTTTGGTATCGCTGCATTGATTGGTGGCGGTGTCTATTTGGTAAACAAGGTTCGGAGCGACAGCGACACTTTGAAAACGGTGCGCGGTACCGAGCAAGGGTGTGCTTGTTCGTTGCAGGTTCCTTCAAATTGGACGGATTTGCCAGCGGGCGATCGGAATCTAGACGCGACGATTCAGCAAGCAAACCTGTTTGGCGAACGGTACGTGATGGTCATTTCCGATAAGAAATCGGAAGTTGAAGAAATATTCGGTTGGCAGGGTGCATCCGACGAAGAGATGTTGCAGAAATTCACTGACCTCACGCTGGGGGCTGTCGAAGAGACGTTTGACGTCCGTCGCATCAGCAACCGCAAATTGAAAGTGAACGGTCGGCCAGCGATTCAGCACAAATTCAGAGCCAGTGTCGACGGTATCGAGGTTGTTTTTTGGACCACCTACATCGATGGCTCGCTTCATTTGTATCAAGTTCAGGCTTGGACGATCGCGAGCATGGAAGCGCAGAACGAAGCTGGGCTGTTAGAAGTTGCCGATAGTTTCAAAGAAAATTAATCGCTTATTCTGCAGTCTTCCTGAGCGGCTTACCTTCTGCTTTGTCGCGAAGGATTTGGGTCAGCACTGAAAGTGCCGCCGGTTCGGCAGTTCCTGGGCATAAAAAAAGCGATGGGTCGATGCCCATCGCTTTTTCGTTTGATCTTTGGTGTCACCTGCGATCACCTTGAGGAATGTCAGGCTTCAATTAGAAGCCGTCACCGAAACCTTCTTGGGCTGCTTCGACGCCAGATTTGATTAGCGACAGAATTCCGTCCTGCATTTCAAGTCGAGTGAAGCTCCCGTTGGGGATATGTTTGGCGTAGAAGCGAAGCATGTCTCCGCCATTTTCGGTCAGCTGTTCGGCCAAGATCTCAAGTTGGTCTGGAGAACTCGGAGCACGCGCGGCCAGCTTTAGGAATGGGGCAATGTGAAAGTTCATCTCACTGCTGAACTCAGTCTTTTCTTTTCCTGCCATGCCTTTTTTAATCAATTGCATTGGGCTGTTGCCAAGGCCGAAGTAGACCGAATCCTTGCCGAAGCCGATTGCAACGCTGATGGAATCCCCGAGCATTTCACGTGCTTCTTCATCGTCGATCGATACGTTGATCTCGTGAAATCGAACGCCTTCGTGGGTCTCGATATCTAAGTTGAATTCAATCACCGGAACTTCGGGGTCGTCGATCGTATCAAGTCGCTCTTTCAGCATCGGAATGAGGTCTTTGATTGCTTGTTCAACTTTCGCAGGATCGGCAACGGTCATTCCGCCGGCCAAGTTTGCGTCTGAGCCTTCGAGCATCGTGGCCATGCCCATGTCAACATCGCCCTCTTTGAGCGTTTCGTTTAGAACATCAACGACACTCTCAACGAGTTCCTCGACCTTTTCAAATTCGGCATCGGATAGTTCGCCTTCTTCGTTCAGCAGTTCGATGACGGATTTTTTTCCTTCGACAAGCAGGGTGCCGTAGCTGGCGCCGTCGGCTGCGGGCATGTTTCCATTGCCGTTGAAGTTCATCGCTGCGTCTTGCATTAGGAAGCCTGAGAACCGAGAAGGTTTGGTTGCCTTTGACTCGTTGGTTTTCTTGGCCAGTTCGGTGCCTGCTTTGGCAATGAACTCGATGTCGGTGTACAGTTTTTTGTTGTCCGCATCTGCTGCCATGCCGATCATGACTGTCTCGGAATCGTTGATTAGCATCTCGAATTGACGCATTTGTGATTCGAGATTTTTACGCTGAACTTCTTGAAGTTCTTCATCCAGCTGATCTAAGGTCTGCATCGATCCTTCTTTAATCGTGTCGAGAGCTTGGTCACGAAGCGATTGTGGGACGTGCTGTGGCGAGATGGTGAAGGCGATGTTGTACTTGGAAAGTGTGTTGTCGAGCATTTTTGCTGGCTCTGCTGGCAGCCTTTTCAGCAGTTCAGCGGTGGTGCCGAACAAAGCGTATCCGCCTTTTTCTTCTACACGGATCTCGGTGTCATCAGGTAGTGTGATCAAAAAGCTTTGATCGTCGTTCTCTTCGACGTCGGCAATGCCAGCGATTGAATCCAGTAGAAGCTCAAGGTCTTCCACGGGGATAAAGCCAGAGAAGCCCGGCGTTGGGTTGTCGCCTTCGAAGTACACCGCGACGCCGGCGTTGCGAGAGAAATCAACTCCCTCGGCGTAGCCTCTGATCGCGGCCTTGGCAAGAAAATTAAACTCCGGGAAACCAGAAGCCGTCAGCAAGTACTTTATGTCCTTGAGCTGTTCGTCCATGTTTGCGATCGAAATCACAACGGCTGGTTCGGGCTGGCTTTGCGCTCGAACCTGACTCGGTATTAAGGTCGCCATGCCGAGCAACAAGCCCATCATCAACGATTTACAAACTGACTTCACAGAATTCTCCAAGTTTGGAAAGGTGGTTTAATTTTTTGTTACGGATTGATTGTGTAACCGTATTGGTAACCCAAAGGCCACTTTTTCAAATGGCAAAATTAGGCCGCAACAGTATCTCGGCAAGCAGCGTCTTAACAATCTGTCTCGTATTTGAAATTGTCTCGTATCGCTTCATGTTTGCAACTCGCAAATGGGCGGCAAATCATGATATTGTCCGTCGCTATGCCGGCTCTAGCATCTGGTTGGCAGAACAGCTGGCTGTTTCCAGGGCCAGCGGTTGGTTGGCAAACGGCCAATGTCGGCTGGATCTATCCAGTGGTGTTACCCGTAAAAGTGCAGCAAGTTTTGGAGAAATGGATTTTTTGTGGTTTTTGAAAGCGTTCGAGCGGGGGCTTGGCGGATTTTTTTTCGACATCAACCCAAGTAGCCGTACGTCCAGCTCTTTCATTTTCTTCGCTATGCAGATAAAAAACGGGTTGTAGCGATCACAATCTTTAAAACGCGATCACGTTTTTATGAGCCAGCCTGAAACCAAACAACCCGCCGTCTCCGGCGCTGCAAAGTGGATTGATGTTCTATTCGCGGCAGCGTTTTTTGCGCATCTTCCGATTGGCTACGAGTATTATCGGCGTATGTGGTCGGTGGGGCACTATCAGTTTTTCCCGCTGTTGATGGTTGCGGCTAGTTGGATGATCGTTACGAGATTGGTCGAAAGTCAACCGAAACGCCCGAAGGCGAAATTGACTTATTGGTTACTGCTGATTGACTTGGTTTTATTTGCGTCGGCGGCGTTGATGTTTTCGCCGTTCTTTTGGATTCTGTCGGTGGTCTTGCTGGTGGTGATTTACGTCTACGACCGCTGGGGTTGGGAAGGCGTACGGTATTCCTCGCCGGCTTGGCTGCTGTTGTTTTTCGTTGTGCCGATGCCGGCCAACCTAGATTTGAAGCTTGTCAACAAGCTTCAGTTTTTGTCGAGTCAGTTGGCTAGTTATATTTTGGATGCGTTCGGCCAGGTGCATTTCCGAGAGGGCGTTGTTTTGATCACGGAAAAGAAACAGTTCTTTACCGAGGAAGCCTGTAGCGGAATTCGTTCGCTGTTTTCTTCGGTGTCGGCGATGGCGATTTTTGGCGTGATGATGCGTTACAGTTGGCAGCGTCATCTGTTTAATATGATTCAAACCGTCTTGTGGGTTTTGATCGGCAATGCGGTTCGGATCGCGTCGGTGGTCTATCTGGCCGATAATGTTGACGAGTCGTTTGCCAGTGGCACGACGCATGAATTACTAGGCCTGGGCAACTTTGTGTTTGTTTTCTTGTTTGCGTTAAGTACTGATCGCGGCGTGAACGCTTGGTACGCTTCCACGCCGGATGTGACTCGGGCTGCGTTGGAAGACGACGAAGTGGAGGAGCCGGTTGTCGATGGTGTTGTCGTGGCGCGATCCACTGCTTTTAGGCACACGGCGAATCGGCCGGTGGTTTGGCAGTGGGCGTTGGTGGTCGGGTTTGCTTTGATCGGTTTGTTTTCTGCTCGGCTGACTTACGCCAAGTCAATCATCGATAATTTTCGTTTTGATGAAACGATGTTGATTGCATCGTATAAGACCGATTTGCCCAGTCGAATTGGCGGTTGGAAGTTAGTGTCGTTTGAGCATCAAGAGCGCGATGATACTCGACTGCTTGCGCCGGAATCTTATGTTTGGACATTCGTGAAAGATGACAACCGGCGAGCTATCGTTTCACTGGATAGCCCTTACCTGGATTTTCATAACTTGAGTGATTGTTATGAGGGCTTCGGATGGGACGTTGATTACGAAAACAGGTACTTGGATTTAGATAACGATTTGAATAAGCCAGTGAACTTGACCGAACTGAAAATGAAAAAATCGGGCGAGCATGGCTTGGTGATTTTTTCTGCGTTTGATCGAGATGGGTACTTGGTGCGGCCGACATTTGATGTGAATTATGACCCGACTCGGGGGATGGAAGTCGTGCGGCACCTGCGAATGGCTTTTGGGCTACTGACTCAAGAAAACGATCCAAAATTCTCCAAGCAAACCTTGCCGATTTCTCAGGTGCAACTACTGCATGTTAACAATCGAGAGTTGTTGGATGTCTCGGATGTCGAACAACTGTACGTCGAGGTGCGAGCTCGATTGCTGTCATCATCGCGGTTTGAGAAGTAACGATGCCCGAACTTCCTGAAGTCGAAACGATGCGACGCGGTATCTTGCACACGGTTGGCGCGACGGTGGTGGCTGCCAAGAAACTGCCGTGCTCGCGGCGGCCAATCGAGATTAAGCCACGCATTGATCACTTAAATAAACGGGTTGTTGGCAAAAAAATCACCGCCGTCGATCGGCTCGGTAAACGAGTAGTGGTTCGATTTGAAACGGACGACCGATTGATTTTTGAACCGCGGATGACGGGGTTAGTGTTGGTGCATGAGGCACCCACGAAGGAGCATCTTAGGTTTGCAATCGAGCTCAAGCACTGCCGTGATCGACGGATTTTGTTTTGGGATCGGCGTGGGCTGGGGAAAGTCTATTTATTGTCTGACCAGCAGTACCAGGCAAAGCTAACCGATGGTTCGCTGGGGCCAGACGCGTTGGCGATCACTGGGCAACAGCTGGCCGAGCGATACAAGGGGTCTAAACGCGAGATCAAAGTGGCGCTTTTGGATCAATCGAAGGTGCTGGGCATCGGCAATCTGTACGCGTCAGAAATTTTGCATTTGGCCGGTGTTCATCCACAAACGCGGTGCGATCGAATTTCAAAAAAGCGTTGGATGTCGATCCACGAGCAAATGGTTCTGGTGCTTGAGACCGCGATCAAGTATGAGGGATCGACGTTGTCCGATGGCACTTACCGAAATACGCTCAACGCCGAGGGTGGTTACCAAAACGAGCATCGCGTTTACGATCGGGAAGACGAAACATGC
Source organism: Mariniblastus sp. (assembly GCA_023300235.1). Lineage (GTDB taxonomy): Bacteria > Planctomycetota > Planctomycetia > Pirellulales > Pirellulaceae > Mariniblastus. Next base: position 10,714 of record JALZWN010000150.1, on the reverse strand, counting down.
CCTAGTTGTGGTGTGGATAAGATTAAGCGAATTGTGCAGTCGCAGCGTAGTACGTTTTTCTGCAAACGCTGCCAGACCAAGCGATAGCGGTGTTTCGTTACCGCGAGTGGTTAGCTGTGTTTGGTTAGCGGTTGAGCCTGTGGGTTCCGAAGCGCGGGTTCACTTTAGAATTGGTGGTCTCATCCACTGCGTTAGGCTGGTCGTAGGCTGGTCGTTGGCAGTCGGTTTCTTACTGTTCGCAAGTGGCACCGCCGGACCTGTCCGTCTTACTGATTGCCTCGGTGTCGTTTGAAGCGTTCCATCAGATTGCTGAAGTTTTGCTTTGCGCTTCGTCGCGACGTAACCATCTCGTTGGTCCAATGAGTCGATGCGATCGTTGATGAGTTTGAAGTTGGCGTCGAGACCGTTTAGTTGCTTGGTGAATTGATCGATTCGGCCGTCCAGTTCTGCAGGTTGGGCTTGGAATTTATTTTCTAGCAATCGGTCGTTTTATCGAACGAAGCACATCCGCCACGTCTTCGCACGAAGTCTACACGTCGATCAGCTGGTTGGCTTTGCGGTTTGTTTCTGCGTCAAGCATGCCACTGTTGAACATCGCGTTTTGATCTTCGTTTGCACCAACGGCAGGGTCGTTTTTTTATGATTTTGTGCCTTGGGTATTCGAGAATGTAAGAGGGCGTTGGGTGGTTTTTATTCTTCCACAGCATGGGAGGGAGCATGGGTTTCTGGAGGGAGTTTCGGGGCAAGCCAGTCGCTTCGAAAAACAGAAACGCTGACTTGACCGGTGACCCTAGCTCGCAAAATGGGTTAGCATGTGTTGCGAGGACAATTTTTGTTGTGATCAAACACAGCGGATCCCAAAAGCGATCGCTATAACCCGAACGTTAAATGACCATGAATCACGATGCCACCTTTCGCGAACGCGTCCATGAGTTTTGGGGCTGGTTCCCGGCTCAAGCAGGCCAGCTGACGAGTGCGGTAAAAAGCGAGAATCCGCAAGAGAATTTGGAGTCGTTCTTCGATCAGGTTCGTGAAAAAATCGGCGGTTTGGCGTGGGCGTTTGGTCCGGGTTCCACCGAAGATACGCTGTCATTCACGGTCACTGGTGAAGGCGAAAAATCGCGGCAACTGCTGGCTCAATACTGGTCCGATCAAGCGGTTCCGGTGCCTGGTTGGGATTTTCATTGCTCGCGACAAGCCACGCCTGCCGAGCATTTGCAGGCGATCAAAATTCAAGTCGGCGAAGCCAATGTGGACGTCGATACGGTGATGATCGACACCGAAGTTGACGAAGAAAACCAAGCCGTGAATCTGCAGGCTTGGCACCCTGCGTTTGAACACTTAGAAGAAAACGACCGTTATCGGATCGCGTTTTTGTTGCTGGATGAATCGCTGGGGGAATACGGTACGCAAACCAAACTGGGCAAAATTGATCTCCGCCCGGGGCCCGAAGACCAACCGCTCGCCAAGCCGTTGATCGAGTTGCCGATGTACTTGGCGTCCGTTTGGGCTGAAAAAGGCTGGGAGGAATCGTCGCCGCTGGAGGCTTATACGGGCTATCAAGCCGAGCCGACCGACGATTTTGTTCGCTCGGATACGATGGCGGGATACACGAACGTTCCGGAAGTCGTAATCGCGTTTTTGGATAATGACGGCAAGCTTCCTGAAGACCCGGTCGCCGGTACAGGTGCGGCGTTTATGTTTGTCAAAATCGACCGCGGCGAGCTGCCTCAAGACCACGACCCGATGGCCATTCGAACCGAGATCGAACTCGAGGTCGCTCGTCGACTTGCCGGTGGCGGCGGCTACGTGATTGGCGGAGCAACAGGTACGGATCATTCTTACGTCGATGTCGTGATTTTTGATGGTGACCGATCGATCGCCGCGATCCAAGAAGCCGTCGATATGACGCACAGCGGGGGTTTTGAAATCTTGCCGTTTTTTCCGGCGGAGTAGTCACGCGGTGCAGGCGAATGCTCCGTGACCAGATCTTGAGTGCGAGGTCTTGCCCGCTATAAAACCAAGCAGCGATCGTCCCACCGGGACTTGGCTTCGCGATCCAAAAATCTGGCCATCGCGAATAGCCAGCCGGCATCCAATCGCTACAATACTTAGCCCACCAAGTGAGCCACGGAATGGAGTCCCGTTTTGCAATGCGGACGCCATTCTATCGCTTTCGTTTTTGCCTTGGAGTCATGCCAGATGTCTAATCGCCCGTTCGTTCACCTGCACTGCCACAGCCACTACAGCTTGCTCGACGGAGCAAGCTCGATTCCCAAGTTGGTACAGCGAACCGTTGACCATGGCATGAACGCACTGGCGCTGACGGACCACGGCAACCTGCACGGGGCGCTCCAGTTCTACAACGCTTGTCGGGCCAAAGACATCAACCCGATCGTCGGCTATGAAGCTTACATCGCTCCCGGTAGTCGCACCAATAAATCTGGCCGCGGTAAGGATTCGGCTTACCACCTGACGTTGTTGTGTCAGAATCAAACCGGTTTCAAAAACTTGGTCAAAATGGCATCGCACGCCAGTTTGGAAGGCTTTTATTTCAAGCCACGAATCGACAAAGACCTGCTTGAAGCCCACCACGAAGGCATCATTTGCTTGAGCGGTTGCGTGTCTAGCGAATTCAGCCGAGCGATCCTGCGCGGGGGCGGCGGTGCAGAAGAATCACTCGACGAAGCCAAAGACGTGGCGGCGTGGTTTCACAACCTTTTCGGTGAACGGTATTTCATCGAAATCATGAACAACAACGTAGACATCCAAAAGCCACAGCTAGAAGGCGCCGTCCAAGTCGCCAACCACATGGGCTTGCCGCTGGTCGCAACCAGCGATTGCCACTACGTCGATCGCGAAGACGCCGAAGCTCAAGACGTGATGCTGTGCATCAACATGGGGAAATTCCGCACCGACCAGTCGCGAATGAAAATGGAAGGCAACGAGTTTTACTTGCGGCCGCCGGAAGAAATGTACAAGAATTTTCAGGGCCTCGAATCTGCCGTCGCTCGCAGCCAAGAGATTGCGGACACCGTCGACCTGCAATTGACGCTTGGCGAACGTTATTTCCCGGTATTCGATCTGCCAGTGGATCGATCTCCCGAAGATGAACTTCGTGACCTTTGTGTGCAAGGTTTGCACGATCGCTACTCAGACAATCTTGAAATGCGTTCTGCCGAGGGCGAGTTCTCACAGCCGGTGATAGATCGTTTGAATCGCGAACTGGGCGTGATCAACAAGCTGGGATTCGCGAACTACTTTTTGATCTGTTGGGACTTTGTTGAGCAAGCCCGAAAGCTTGACATTCCTTCGACCGCTCGTGGTTCGGGCGTGGGGGCGTTGGTATGCTACGCGTTGTACTTGAGCCACGTTTGTCCGCTCAAATACAATTTGCTGTTCGAACGATTTTTGGATGAAAATCGTGCGGAAGCCCCCGATATCGATATCGACTTTTGCAAAGAACGCCGCGCCGACATCATTCGCTATGTGAAAGAAAAATACGGCGAAGACAGTGTTGCTCAGATCGGCACCTTTGGAACACTCAAGGCCCGCGCGGCAATCAAAGACGTTGGCCGTGTGCTGGGGATTCCACTGGGGCGCGTGAATCAAATCACCGGCATGATCCCCGATCAATTGGGCATCAGCTTGCAACAAGCCCTCGATTCCAGCGACGACCTGCGGATGGCCTACGAAGGCGATCCGGAAGTCGCCGAGATGATCGACTTCGCGCTCAAGCTCGAAGGACTCGCCCGGAACATCGGTACTCACGCCGCCGCGGTGGTGATCTCCGACGGACCGCTGACCGACTACGTGCCGCTGGGCCGAGTTGCCGGCAAAGAGGACGTGATTACTCAGTGGTCGATGAACGATGTTGAAGACGCTGGCCTTCTGAAGATGGACTTCTTGGGTTTGCGAACGCTAACGATTTTGAGCAACGCCATCAAGTTGATCAAACAGACCACTGGCGAACTGATTGACCCGTTGAAGTTTCCGCTGGACGATCAGAAGACGTTCGAATTGCTTCAAGCAGGTGACACCCGCGGCGTGTTCCAGTTGGAGAGCGGCGGGATTCGTGATTTGCTGCAAAAGATGAAGCCTGACCATTTCAACGATATTATTGCGACCAACGCTTTGTACCGACCGGGACCGCTCGAAGGCGGCATGGTCCAGCAGTACATCGATGTGAAGCACGGTCGCAAGCCAGCCGAGTACAAGCTGGACGTGCTGGAAGAGATCTTGAGTGAGACCAACGGCGTGATGGTTTACCAAGAACAAGTTATGCAGATCCTTAACCGGTTGGGCCAGATTCCGCTTGCCGCTGCGTACACTTGTATTAAAGCGATCAGTAAGAAAAAAGAGAAAATCATCGCTTCGAACTACGAAGCGTACATGGTCGGAGCCGTCGAGCAGGGATTGAGCAAAAAAGATGCTCAGGACATGTGGGACATGATTATCAAGTTCGCGGGCTACGGTTTCAATAAATCTCACTCGACCGCCTACGCCGCGATCGCTTGGCAAACCGCTTACCTAAAAGCGCACTACCCTGTCGAGTTCATGGCGGCGTTGCTGACGGGCGATATTCCTGGTCGTAACTTCGTGTCCAAGGACTCGTTGGTCGAGCACATGGAGGACTGCGACAAGATGGGCGTCGAAGTCATCCCGCCGTGTATTAATTCGTCGGGCGTCGAGTTCATTGTGGCCGAGGGTAACGTTCACTTTGCGATGTCCGCGATTAAAGGATGCGGAATCGGTGCCACGCAAGCGATTGTCGATGCTCGTGTAGAAAAGGGGCCGTTCAAAGACATCTTTGATTTCTGTGAGCGGGTTGAATCGACCAAGTGTAGCCGAGCGTCGATGGAGTCGCTGATCAAAGCCGGAGCGATGGACTGTTTTGGTGCGAAGCGATCGCAGTTACAAGCGGTTGCTGATCGAGCCGTTCAATCGGGACAGGCTGCGTTGGCGGATAAGCGGAGCGGGCAAAGGAATCTGTTCGGCGGTGCTTCCGATGATCCAGTTGATGAAAAAGAGGCCGAAGAAGTTGTCTTGCCATCGATGGATGAATGGGAAGAACGCTTGCTGCTGAACTGCGAGAAAGAAGTGCTTGGCTACTACCTGACCAGCCATCCACTTGCTCCATACGAAATCAAACTAGCGGCCTACTGTTCGCATAAAACTTCGGGTTTGGAGAACTGCAAGGACCGCGACCGGGTGAGCATGGGCGGGATGATTTCGTCGGTCAAGCAAACGCACGTCAAGAATCCACGCGATCCGAACAGCCCGACGAAGTACGCAATGTTCGATCTCGAAGACGTCGACGGTGCGATTCGTTGTATTTTGTGGCCGCAAGATTTTGTCAAACATGGACACAACATCAAGTCCGATGCGGTTGTTGTTTTGCAGGGCCGTTTGGATTTCCGCGGTGGCGATGAAGCGAACATGATCGTCGATAAAGTGATCCCGATCGAAGAGCTTGATCAAAGCTTGACGCACGGCATGAAGATTATGATCGATGAGCAATATCACGCGCCGGAGACGGTTAAGAGTGCTTACGAGATTATCCGCGGTTACCCAGGTAATCGCGAATTGAAAATCGACTTGATCATGGCTGATGGCATGCGAGTTGAGTTAAAGTCGAACAAACGAGTGGATATCAACGATCAGTTGACTAAACGTTTGTCAGATTTGTTGGGGGCCACGGCGGTTGAGATGTTGATCGACCGCAAGCAGCTTTCTGCCAAGGCGGAGCCGAAGAAGTCTTGGGGGCGGAACTAGGTTTGGGACCATCCGTGTCGATCCGTGGTAATCCGTGGCTAGAAATTTTTGATGTGCTTAGAGATTTTAGTCGCGGACCCGCAAGCATCTGAGTGGTGCATTTAAAGCCACGGATGGGCACGGCTTAACACGGTTTTTTTCATAGTCGCCTTTCGCTCCGCGAAAGTAGCGCTACCATCAGTGGACTTTCCCGAAGAGCCCAACATCGAACATGATAGCCTTGTTGCCAAGTTACTACCGATTGGAAATGAAGGGTATGAATGCAAAAAGCAGACGCACCAGCGGACGCGGGAAATTGGCTGTTGTCTCCGCTGTGATCTTGTAAGTTGAGATGGTTTCATACCCTAAGGAAACCGACTATCGACAAGGCTAACACGTTTGATATTGATCTCTTCGGTATAGAGAAGTCGTGGGTAACGCTTCTTTCGCGGAGCGAAAGGCGACTATCTGCGCAAGCTGCAAAGATTTGAATCGTTAGTAACACGGATTTACCTTCCGTGGTATTTGTGTTTATTAGTGAGATTCGTGGCCGAAAATAAATGCACTAGCCAATTCCGAAACGCTAGTTCAGCTCGAGCCATTCATTTTCTGCGGCCGCCAAGTCAGCCGTGATCACTTCGATCTTCTTGTGAAGCTCAAGTGCCTCCGCGGCATCGGTCGAATTGGCCATCTTGGCGGCTAAGGCTTTCTTTTCGTCATCTAAGCTCGCGATCTTGCGTTCGATTGCTTTGACTTTCTTGCGCATCGCTCGCTGTTCGTTTTGGCTGAGCTTGCCAGGTTTGGCGGCTTTGTCTTTGGGGCCGCTATTACTGCCAGTGCTACGATCGCCTTGCTCGATTTCTTCGTTGATCGACAGCAAATACGCATCGTAGTTGTTCATGTAATCTCGCGCCGTTCCATCTCGCACTTCAATCACTGTCGTCGCCACTCGGCCCATGAAGTGTCGATCGTGGCTGGTGAAAATCACGGTACCTTGGTAGATCAACAAAGCCTCCGCCAACGCTTCGACGGTTTCGACATCCAAGTGGTTGCCCGGTTCGTCCAAAACCAAAACGTTGTAGTCGCCCAGCAACAAACCCGCCATGCACAGTCGAGCTCGCTCGCCACCGGAGAGTACTTTGACTTTTTTGTGGACGTGTTCGTCGCGGAACAACAACGATCCAGCGACCGCTAGTACTTGCTGGTCCGTTGTGCCAGGCATCGCTTGGTATTCAAGGTATTCGAGCACCGTATCGGTCGGGTCCAGCGACGTGTAAACGTGCTGAGCATAAGTCCCGATGTCGATGTTGTGGCCCCAGCGGAGCGTGCCGCCTTTGGGGTCGAGCGACCCGACTAACGTTCGCAACAATGTCGTTTTACCTTGGCCGTTGTCACCGACGATCGCGACGCGTTGTTGGTGTTCGAGTTCCAAGTGGATTTCGTTGGCCACTTCATGATCCGGGTAGCCGATGACCAATCCTTCACAGCGAACCGCGGTTCCCTTTTTCGGCTCAACAACCGGTGCTTGGATATAAGCGGTGGCTTGTTGGCTGGTGATTTCGTTGAGTTTGAGCCGTTCGAGTTGTTTTTGTTTGGATCGCGCCTGGCTGGCGGTGTTGGCATTGGCTCGGTTTTTGTTGATGAACTTTTCGAGTTGTTTTTGTTTGGCGGCAGTGGCTGTGTTTTCACGGATTGCTTGCTGAGTTCGCTCGTTTTGAAATTCGAGGAACTTGGCGATCTTGCCGGGGTACATTGTCAGTTTGCCGGCGGACAAGTCGAGGGTGTGTTGGCAAGTTTTGGACAAGAACGTTCGGTCGTGCGAGACCATCAAACAGGCTTGCTTGAAATTCTGCAGGAAGTGTTCGAGCAAAATTTGAGTTCGCAAATCCAAGAAGTTGGTCGGTTCGTCCAGCAGCAACAAGTTCGGCTCGTGCAACAACAACGCTGCCAGCTTCACACGCGTCTGCCATCCACCCGAAAGTGCTTTAACCGGGCCGAACAGGTAATCACCTTTTAGTTCGAACTGCCCGGCGACCTCACCGCACTTCCAGTCGGCTTGTTCGCTGTCGCGCATTAAGAAATCCATCGCCGACTCGCCGTCCTGAAACGGGTCATGTTGTCGCAGGTAACCGACTCGTAGACGCGGATGTCGAATCACCTCGCCGGCGTCCAGGTCTTCTTCGCCCAGCAGGATTTTTAGCAGGGTCGACTTTCCGGCACCGTTGCGTCCGACGAAACCGATTTTGGCATCGTCGGTAATAGTGGCTTCAGCGTTGTCCAGCAGGATTTGGTCGCCATAAGCTTTGTAAGCGTTGCGAATTTGAAACAGTACAGCCATGAGGTTTTTGTTTGCGGGTTTTCTGTCGGTTGGGCGAGCTAAGACGATGACGAATCTGGGAAATTTTTTCTAGGCGTGATTTGAGCATTTTTTAAACCTTCACCGATTCGTGGGGATTATGGCTCGATTTGGCCTCTATGGTGAATCAGTTTTACAAATCAAGAGCACGCTTTAAATGGTAGCCCGACGCATTAACGGGGATTTTAATGGGTTCCTAGCTAACGCGTCGGGTTACTAGAACACCCAGCTTCAAAAACTGATTTGCCTCGATTTGGCTATCGTTGCCCGTGTCAAAATCAGAAACAAAGTGATACAATCCGCCGACTCAAAATCAATTTTTATCTCTAAATTAGTTTTCGACAATGGCGTTATTCGACTGGGTTAACCGCAAAGTTTTCACTGCGGTCCATGGCAACAATTTGGTCTACAACACTTGCTGGGAAGATCCACGGCTTGACCGAGTCGCATTGGACTTCGGGCCCGATGACAATGTGTTGGTGATTACTTCGGCGGGTTGCAACGCTTTGGACTACGCTTTGGCGGGGCCCAACCACGTTCACGCGGTCGACATGAACTTCCGGCAGAACGCATTGCTGGACCTAAAGATCGCTGGCATTAAGAATTTAGACTTCGACACGTTTTTCAAAATGTTCGGCGAAGGGCGTTTGCCGGGCGTGCAAAACGTTTACCAAGACCAGCTCCGGGATGCGTTGCCTGCAATGTCGCAGCAGTTCTGGGACAAAAAAATCGGCTGGTTCGACAACCGCCGCAAAACGTTTTACGACCGAGGGACCTCGGGAACGTTCGCTCGTTTGGTTCGTATCTACAATAAGTACATGATCAAGGCCACCAAGCAGTTAGACGAAATGTTGGAAGCCGATACCGTCGAACAACAAAAGCAAATTTACGACGGCCAGCTGAAGAAAAAGTTCTGGTCGGGCGTAATGAAATTCGCCATGAACCGCGACACCACGATGTCGATGTTGGGCGTGCCAAAGGCGCAACGCCATCAGATCGATACTCAGTATCCGGGTGGCTTGGTCAAGTTTATTCAGGATTGCGTCGAGTCTGTGTTTGCGAAGTTGCCGCTGAAGGACAATTATTTTTGGCGAGTTTACATCAAAGGCAGCTACACGCGTGACTGCTGCCCCGAGTATTTGAAGGAAGAGAACTTCAACTTGCTCAAAAGCGGCGTGGTCGACAAGATCACCACGCACACCAATTCAGTCGAAGGCTTTTTGAAAGAGCACGACGGCAAGATCTCTCGGTTTATTCTGCTCGACCACATGGATTGGCTCAGTACCAACTTTTTCCCGTTGTTGGAGTCGGAGTGGCAAGCGATCTACGATACCGCGGCGCCGGACACGCGTTTGATTTGGCGTAGTGGCGGGTTGCGAACGGACTTCATCGACGAAGTGCATATCAACCGCGACGGACAACGTACGAAGATCGCTTCGATGTTGGAATACAATTCAGAATTGGCGGATGAGCTTCACGTAAAAGACCGAGTTCATACTTACGGCAGTTTCTTTATCGCCGACCTGAAGGCGTAACGATGGCATTTATTTCCGACATGAAAGTTCTGTATCACTTGCTGTTCAAGCGAGTGACAGGGGATAACCACGCCGAACGCATGGAGAGTTTCTATGGCGGGCAAGCGGGCGACTACGATGGATTTCGTAAGCGTTTGCTCAAAGGCCGCGAGGAACTTTACAAAGCCGTTGAAAAACCTGCCGATGGGATTTGGGTCGACATGGGTGGTGGCACTGGTGCGAACATCGAAAACTTGGCCGACGACATCGATAAACTAAAAAAAGTTTACGTCGTCGATTTATCAGAGTCGTTGTTGAAGGTCGCCGAAGATCGTTTCAAGGAACGTGGCTGGGACAACGCTCAAACCATCGCCGCCGACGCGACCACATTCACGCCGCCAGAAGGCTTTGCGGATGTGGTGACGTTTTCGTATTCGTTGACAATGATCCCAGATTGGTTCGCGGCGATTGAAAACGCCAAGCGGATTTTGAAGCCCGGTGGTAAGATTGGAATCGTTGACTTTTACGTCGGCCGCAAGTTTCCACCGGAGGGTTTGAAGAGCCACCGTTGGTTGGCCAGAACTTTGTGGCAGCCATGGTTTGCTTCGGACAATGTGTTTCCGTCTCCTGATCACTTGCCGTTTTTACAGCGTCACTTCAAGCAGTTGGACGTGGTCGAAGAACGCAGTAAGATTCCGTACGTTCCGTTATTGCGAACGCCTTACTATCATTTCATCGGGGAAAAACCGGCTGACGGTTAGAGCTCATGTGGCGCACCATCTTATTGGGCAAATTGGCTATCTCGATCATCGCGACGTTCGTCGTTGGTGCGGCTTGCGCGTCGCGTCCTTGGCGAGTTGAATTGACGATGACCGAAACTACCCAGTGGATCGGCATCGGTGTTTTCTTTATTCTGCTGGGCTTACTGCAAATCGCTACGATTTATTTGCTGATGCGCAAGTCGAAGCGTTGAACGTTGCTTGGCTGCGTCTCTTGGCGACGAGGCCGAAAATACCAGCACGAATGCGCGAGCGAGTGAATCTCGGGGTTGGTTTGCTGAACCCAAGCCATCGTCTTGTTTTCGGGGTTC
>JALZWN010000149.1 GCA_023300235.1 Mariniblastus sp. | reverse complement strand
AATGTTGAACTTTAGGGTAGCTGGATTCGCCAGAATTCAGTTTGATTCAGAGAAAACCGAACTCTGGCGAGTCCGGCTACATGTTTCGATCCTAATCTTAATCTTAATCCCCCTTCACTCATCACTTCGATTGCAACGAGTAGGGGATGAGCCCGCGAGTCTTCAGCACGCCCATTGGCTGTTTTTGTTGGCGATATAAATCAACAAAGCTTGACGTGGCGCTTTAGGGCCGTCCCCTGCCCCATTCACCCACGCTCCAAAGCCGGATGAATCTCAACAGGCTTTTACGCCAGGTCGCGGTCTTCGAACATCACCAACGCGAACAGCATCGTCATCGTTCCGTAAATTGCGGTGTAGATCATCGACCACCCGATATAAACCAGCGGAACTTGTGCGTTCGTATTCACCGCCGCTTGTACATCGAAGTGGTTCAACACCGGAAACACGATCGCAATTAAGTTGGCGAACACCGACACCGTAGGCAACGCTGCGAACGAAGAAGATTGAACCAGCAGCGGCGTCAAGTGCCCCAGCACATAGATCGAAAAGCAGATCAAGAAGTTCGGTAGAATTCCCATGCGTGTCGAGATTGCGACGCTGATCGCCACGAACAACACCGCTTCAAGGAAGCACAGGAAGATTCCCGGCAGCATGTGCACAGACTCTTGGTAGCAAACGGTCCACTCGGCCAATCCTTTGGAAGATTCTTTGAAGTCGTAGATCGGTTTGTAAGCCACCCAGATCATCAGCCAAAATCCTAGGACGACAAAGAATAAGGCGAGGGCGAGCGAGATGCCCGAGAACTTTCCAAAGATGAATTGACGTCGTCCGACGGGTTTCGAGAGCACAGTCAAAGCGGTGCGGCCTTCGATTTCAGCGGCAACGGACTTACTGGCCGCCCAGATTGCAACAAAAATCGCCAAGACTCGCAGCAATGTTAATCCAGAGTCTTTGTACATTTTGATGTCTTCGCCGAACGTGTTGTACGGGATGAAGATCGACCCGACCATGAAAAAGAAGCCAATCAAAAACGCCAATAAGTAAACTGGTTGGCTGATCTCGGTTTTGAAAGTCGAGTGAGCAACGGCGAAGGTTTTTGGAAACAAAGTCGACAGGCAAAGGAAAAGCACGTAGATTGCAAGGATGCATAATGCCAGAACCGGAATGATGGCGACTTCGCTGTAGATCGGTCCGGTTTGAAAGACCAAGTTTAATTCCGCGTCCGAATCAGAAAGGTTGGCGACGTAGAGTTGCTCGACTGGCTCCGCCGGAAACAAGTTGGTGCCAAGTCCGCCTTGGAAAATTCGAGATTGCTCGGTGGACGTTGGTAGATCGAGGATGGCCGAGGGGGTGAGCGGCGTTTCGTCGACCATCAACAAAACTTTTTTGTTGGCTTTGTAGTCGACTGCTTTTAATTCCGCTCCGTTGAACTCGATCGCGATGGGATGGGGTTTGCCTTCGGTCGTCGGCGGGATCACGAACGTGTCTTCGGTGGTGCCGGCGTACGGAAGCCGAGTCAGCGATTCGATCAAGATGTCTGGGGATTCGACAGGGTTAACCACGCCCAAGCCGTTGGCTTGTGACAAAAAGTAACCGCCAACGGCGAACACGACTGAAAGAATGCAAAATAAGTTCAGCCAACGCAAAAATCCTTCGCCAAAAACCGAGCTGGTTTCGCCGATCTGTCGTTTGCTGATCAACGCCCAAGCACCGAAACCAATGATCAAGCTGATCGGCGTTAGCACCATTGCTAGGACCGGCAAGTGTTCGTAGAAATCATCCGCACCGGCGTACCAGTAACTGAATCCGAAGAAAATTCCTAGATAAACGATCGCCAGTCCAATCCCGAAAATGATGCGGGAGCTGTGGTTGTCGTAGATTTGATTTAGGCCAGGGATCCGCCTGCCGATTGCGATTTTCGCCAGCAGCAGCAAGGCCAGAACGAATCCGATAGAAATCCCTACCGAGTACAACCAGACGGGGGTGAGCCAGTTAGTTTGGGCAGCACTTAGAGCGAACAGACCGACAGAGGACAGATTGGAGGCCATGGGCGTTTCGTAAAATGGGTTGCCAGATGCTTGGGTAGGATGCGGCTTCGTCAGCGATGCCTCGCGGCGTCACGTTCAATCTAGGCGCGGATTGGGCCACTTAAACAGAGACAAAGCTAATTCTTCTGATACGCATTATGGTCGAAGTGGTTCATCTGTTCAAAGGGAGGAGGCTTTGCAAGGATTGATTTTTTGGGACAATCGGAGTGTCCCAATCCATAAAAATAAATCAAACATGCTAGATCCAAGCCAAATTCCACTCGATTCACTGCCGCTTGAAGCATTTTTGCAGGCAGCCACGGAGGCCGCAAAGATTGGAGGCCAAGAGCTAGTGTCTCGAATGGGCACGGCCAAGGTCCGCGAAAAGGGCAAACGCGACTTCGTCACCGAAGCCGACTTGGCGTCCCAAAAGGCGATCGGCGTTCACTTGGCCGGTGCCTTTCACGAGCACCGGTTTCTTGGCGAGGAGGACGATCCGGCGCTGAATAACTCCGTCATGCCCAAGGACGATTCGGAATCGCCGTTTTGCTGGGTCGTTGATCCACTCGACGGAACCACGAACTTCGTTCACCAGTTGCCTTCTTTTAGCGTTTCGATTGGCCTGTTGTATCTCGGCCAACCAATCGCGGCGGTGGTCTGGGACCCGATTTTGGAAGACCTGTACCAAGCGACGCTCGGCGGCGGAGCGACTCGTAATGGTCAGCCAATCATCAATAGTGGCTGCGATGCGATCGATCGAGCGATGGTGATTATCAGTTTCGCGAAAGGCGTGACGCGTAAGGACGCTCAGGTGCAGCAGTTTTTGGATTTGCTGGAGACGGCGGGCACGATTCGGCGGCTGGGATCGGCGGCGTTGAACTTGTGCTACGTCGCTGCGGGGTGTTCGGATAGCTACTGGGCGAATAACCTAAAAGTTTGGGACGTCGCGGCCGGGTACTTGATCGCCACCGAGGCCGGTGCGGTGATCAAACAGCTGTCTGGGCAGCCGGTGGACTTGCTGAAGCCGGATATGCTGTGTTGTGCGACCGAAAAACTATTTGATCAACTTCAAGATACGTTGAGCCGATCACAAGATTGACCTGTTCAAGTCGTCGGGCCCAACTAAAATTTGGTCTCAAGCTGGGTTGGGTGTCGGTCGTTCAAGTTAACGGTCAACCAACGATATCAATTTGCTTCAAACATTGAATTAATTTCATGCTCAAAAAACTAGACATCCCCGTTGGATTTATCTGCTTCATTTTGTACGTCGTCTGCCTCAAGTCGGTCATGGGTTTGTGGATCATGCAGATGGTCACCGGATCGTAGAGCGGTTTCTGATCCGATTACGGCGCGAGTGCGCGAATTATAAAAGCGCGGATGGACGCGGTTTTTCAAACCCGCAGTATCGGTGTGCATCGGTGTGTGTCCGTGGTTGATTTCGTTTTAAGCTAATGAAAGCTCAAGGCTTTTCAATTACTTTCCAACCGTACCAGCACCGACTCCAATTCGGCCTTTAGTCGCGCCATTGGAATTTGGTTGTGCACGCCGCCCTGAATTTCTACGAATCGAGCGTGAGGCGAGGCTTGTGCCAACGCTTGTCCGTGTTCCACAGGGATCATCTGGTCATCGGTGCCGTGAAAGATGGTGATCGGGGCCTCGACGCTTCCGATGCGATCGATTGATTGCCAGCGATCAAATAGCAAAAACTGGAACGGGAAATAGGGATACTTGGCCGCGACTATCCGAGGCATGGACGCGAAAGTTGAGTTCAGAATCACCGCCGCTGGTTGTGGTGGATGGGCGTTTGCTTTTGACCACAACGACATCGCGACGCCGCCTCCGAGTGACTCGCCAAAGATCACCGTTCGTTGTTCGTCGTAGCCCAATGTCTCGTGTGCGTATTGCCAGATAAGCACCGCGTCGGATGAGAGTGCCGCTTCTGAAGGTGCCCCCGAGCTATCCCCGAATCCTCGATAGTCAAATATCAACACGTCAAATCCCCGTGAAGCGACTTCGCGTACGTCGGCGATTCGTTCCAGACGGTTCAGCGAGTTGCCGGGGAAGTAAACGACCAGCGGGGCTTTGTCGGCGTCGGCGTTGTTTAGGGTCGTGGCGTGAGCGAGCCAGCCATGTAGCGTGTTGCCGTCGGCGGTTGTAAGTTCAGCATCAACGCCAAAGTCGGTTGTTAATTTCGATTCGGCAATGCTTAGGCTGTTCGCCACGGTCGGCTGGTAAATTAGTCGACGTTGAAATGCCGTGAAGCCAATCGTGACAACTAAATATGGAATTAATGCGTAAATGAATACGGCACGGAGAATCCGTTTCCAGACTGGGTTTATTTCCGTCCGAAGTCCGCCGGGATCTCGCCCCACTGTTTGGTTTCCCATTTGAGAATCGGGTTTTTGTATTCGTTTTCGGTCAACCACTTTTCGGCTCGTCGTACTAGTTGAAACAAGTTTTTGTTGTTAACCGTTTTGGCCAACTTCGTTTTGCATTTCTTTTGTTTGACCCAGCTGATGCCAATGCGAGAGTCGGAATAAATCGCTCGCTGTGCTCCGACGCCGTTTTGCAGCAAAGCCAACGCGTGAACGATGGCCAAGAACTCGCCGATGTTGACGGTGCCTTCGGCCAGTGGGCCGACGTGAAACAGATCGATATTCGATTCTAGATCGACGCCTTGGTATTCGAGCGGTCCGGGGTTGCCTTTGCAAGCGGCGTCGACTGCGATGGCCGTCATGTCGACACCCATCTCGGCTAACGCCTTGCGTTGGATATTCGGCGTCTTGGATTTCTTGGGGCCGTTGCCGTAGTGCAGATCGGCCGGATCGTCGAAGGCTGCTTTGGCGAGTATTAGGCTGGCAAACGACTTGTACTTCGCGGCAGAGAATCCGTCGATCTGGGCCTTTGCTTCGTCCCAGCTCGAATAGACACCAGGTTTGTGCCCGGTCCAAACAACATAGAATTTTTTCTTCTTGGCCAAGGCGATTCAACTGTTGGGTGATGGAGGATTGATGGTCGGGAACTGCCTCCATCGTATCGCCAAAATGACGGTATGCAATTGAAGCGAGCCAGAGCAATCAGAAGATGTTAGGGGAAAAGCTATAAACAATGGGAATTTGCTTTTGTCGGCCAGGAAGTGTAAAAATTAAGGTGTAGATCGACGTGTTCACAAAGGTTTTTTCTGCAAGGTTTTTATATCCCTCGGATTCATTCATTCTTTATTCAAGAAGGAGATACCGATGGAACACAAGTTTTACAGGGGAGGTTTGGGTTCAGGGCTGAGGGGCGTGCCCTCGCGTTTTGCTTGGGGTGTAGTGCTGTTGTTTTTGTTTTCGTCGTATGGTTTGCAAGAGCCGGGAGTTAGCGAAAAAGGGGCGGCCTATGATTCAAACGCGAATTCATCGGTAAGTGGTTTTCAGGAAATAAAATCTGAACTCGGCTACCGCGATCCAGAGCGTTACAGCAAGGGCGAACCTGAGACTTTGCTTAAATGGCTTCTAATTGGTGCTGGAGTTTGGTGCTTAATCGTTATTTTTCTATTTGCATTATTCCGTAAATCTTCAGTCGACCGAGATTGGGTTAGAGAGCAATCAGCGCAGGATGACTTGCCAAGTTAACTTGCGATCAACTTAATGGCACTCATGAAAAGGCTCTTTCGTTTGAAAGAGTCTTTTTATTTTGCGTTCATTTTCTCTTCTAGTTTTGCAATGGCTTTTCGAGTTGCGATGAGCGAACAAGCGTCGACTTGCCAAGCATCGCCGGCCTTTAAGATGGGAAACGGAACCGGGGTTCCACGCATGGTAAGCGAGATTGCTTTCCGAATGGTCGTTAAGTGATTGTGGATGCTTTAGCGGCGTAGGCTGCGCATGGAGATGATTGCGGCGGGGACA
>JALZWN010000148.1 GCA_023300235.1 Mariniblastus sp. | reverse complement strand
AAAAGAGCGCTACCTTCGGTGGGCGTTCACAAAGCGGCCGGTTCTGGGGAGGCAGGCGTTTTTTAGGCCGATGTTTATCCAAAGAGTGATTGAATAAGAGATTTTTCGAGTGCACCTTAGCTTTGTAGGAGCGCGGGTCCTGCTTGTTCGCCCGTGCAAACGCTTCTTTCACGGAGGCAAACGCGACTGTCAGGCGCAGGGATAAATCGACAGGCCCGTTGTACCGAGGGTTTTCACCGAGGATTTCTAGGGGATTCCTCGCTCACGCGTCAGGCTGTGGTTTGTATGCTTGTAGGCGTGATTTTTTCATTAGGTAGCAATGAAAAAACAATCTTGGCCACACGTCCATCCTTGTTCGTGTAGCGGTTGCCGTATCATGCTGAATAAGTTTTTGCCGCACGGTGTCTGTGGGTGTCAAAGAGTAATCGCTGTGTCACAAGGGATACTCTGGTTGCTTTCTGACCGGCGGCGAGTCGGTTGTTTTGGTTCAGGAACGCTGAATCCAAAAAAACTAGCTAGGGTGGATAATCCGCCTTAGCTGTTTCGGGGCGGTTGGTAGGTCGAGCGGAAGTTCGACTGGCCAGCGGTTGATTGGCTGATGGCAGGGTGCTGCAAGGTTCGCTGAGGAGCGGCAGCTTCTTCGTTTTCTTCGGCTAGTTCAGAAAGAGCCTTAAGAAGCTTGGTGATGCACAGCTTGTTCATGCTCGTGCCGTGCTCGTTGGCTTCGGCCTTGAGTGATTCGTGCAGGCTTTCTGGAAGGCGGACGGTGATGACTTTGGTTGATTCATTTCTTCCAGCGCCCTTTTTGGTGCGGAGGCTGGCGACCAGGTTCTGAATATCGTCAAACTCTCTTGACTGCTCGAACTGAAGATACTCGTCCTGATTGCCGAAGACAGACCTAGCAGATCCGTCAACGCCTAAGGTCTCACGAAAAAAGGTGACCCAGTCAGGGCGAGTTGAGTGAAGTTGCTTGGCAACTTGAAGGACTTTTTGGCAGCGAGCTGGGAAGCTTTCGAATGTAGAATTAGTCACAGTGACTCCTTTCGGGTGTGGTAGTTTTAAGACGATGGCCGACCCAAAGCAAAGTTCCGGTATCCACCGAAGCCCGTCGCTTTGTTTCGACACCCCATCTTCCGCATGGGGCAAGTCGCCAAACTGATGTCACTGATCTGCTTGCACTTGCTGGCGTTTTCGCTCATTCGCAAATAAAGCGTGCATTCGTGCCCGGGATTCGTGCACGAAAGAGGTGCTCGTGTTTTGTGCATCGCGGCGGTTCCCGAATCCAAAGTGTCCTGTTCGCGGGTTTTTCGGGTTTCTGCAAATAAAAAAGGCCCTAGCGACGGAATTCGTCACTAAGGCCTTGTGTGGTTTGCTTATTCTTCGCAGCTTCGCATTGTTGGCTGGAGCAGCCTGCGGTTGTGCTCTTGGAGTTCTTGGTTAGCTTCGCTTTGGTAGTTTAGCGAAGCATTTTTCGAGCAAAGCTTTGGTGGCTTTGATGCCCTCGTACTCACCCATCTTCTTGCCTTCGTACTCGACACCGACCCAGCCTTGGTAGCCGGAGTCTTGGACGATCTGCATCATCTTTAAGAAGTCCGTTTTGGTGTCGTTTCCATTTTTGTCAAAGTCGCTCGACTTCGCGCTGACGGCTTTGGCGAACGGCATTATCGCGGCCACTCCAATGTAGCGATCGTAGTTCTCTTTCTTGTTGATTCGGAAGTTACCAAAGTCAGGAAGCGTGCCGCAATTGTTCATGTCGACATTGCGAATGACTTGAGCCAGCCACTGTCCATTGGAGGATAGCCCGCCATGGTTTTCGACGACCACGTTGATTTCGTGGGTCTTGGCAAACTCGGAAAGTTGCTTCAGGCCGTCGGCGGCCAGTTTCACCTGGTTAGAGAATGAACCATAAGATCGGGCGTTTACGCGAATCGAATGGCAGCCAAGATGTTTGGCGGCGGTGACCCATTTGTAGTGATTTTCGACTGCCGTTGTCCGCTTTGCGTCTTCGGCGGCGCCTAAAGCACCTTCGCCGTCCACCATGATAACGACGGATTCGACGCCATTGTCAGAACAGCGTTTTTTCAGGTCGTCTAGGTAGGCAGTGTCTTCAGCTTTGTCTTTGAAGAACGAACTTACGTACTCGACGCCGCTGATGCCAAATTCTTCTTTGGCGACTTTGGGGAAGTCCAAGTTTGTGATTTTGCCGCTTCGAATCGTGCGGTGCAGAGACCACTCGGCCAAGGAGATTTTGAATGGGGATGCTGGATCCGCGGCGGCGGATTGCAGTGTAGGGGTCGTCGTTGCTGCCCGAGCAGTACCGGTGATTCCGGCGGCGGCGATAGCACTTGATGCTAGCAGGAAGTTTCTTCGGTCAAACGGCAGGGTCATCGGATGGGCTCCGCGTGTGGGGATAGATGGTTTTACGGGTGGAGTATAGTCGATGGGCGTAAGAAAATGAAAGCGATCTGTCTCAAAATCGGGTGTCCCCCTGCTCTTCGCCCTGCTCTCCCCGCCCGTCTCAAAATCGGGTGTCCCCCCTGCCCTGCCTCGGTTTTGTGGTGCGAAAAAGTGGTGCGAAAAACGCGGCTGTCGCCAAGGCGGCTCAATTCAATCTCACGTTGTTTCGAGCATTTGAGCGTTGCTGGGGGCTGGCCGTGGAGCGAACCAGTTTTTGGCGTTATGCCGCTTTTTGCTTGGATTTGGGCGTTTTTCCGGTGGTTTCGACCTTTTTGACCCAACGCTCGACGTCTAGCCGAGTCAGCAGTTTCATCTTTTGGCCGGGTTTGGATTGGATCAAAACCAGTGAGTTTGCGTGCAGCATTCGGGGGAAGAAGGCGATCACGCTATCGAGCTCGCTCCGCTGGGTTCCCGACGAGATGATGACCATGTCTGTTCGCAAATGCGAGTTCGCAATTCGCCCGATCGATGGGCCGACCGGGCCAGGGACCAGCTGAGTTTTGGCATCAAAGGCTTTGAGCGTTTTGTGCATTTCGATTAGTTTGAGTGCGTTTTCGGGGCGAGCATCAAACAGATCGATTCCGGTGTAGCGGATCGGTTTGTCGCTGAACTTTTCGGCGACTCGCAAAATTTGCTGGCAGCGATCGCCAGTGCCCAGGCCAATTTCGACGAATGATTGGAACTTGTTCGTTTTGATTAGCTGATAGACCGAGCGATCGGCGGCAGGTTTGCCCATAAAAGCGAGTTGAAGATATCCAAACGTTGATAGTGGTTTCAAGGGTCCTTCTCCAGGGTAATCAGCACAATAAATGGCGACGGCTTCGAGCCGTACGTTACGGCTGGGCGATCGTCTTTTTCCCATCAACTCCAACGTTCGTTATCGTCGGTAGAACCGCTAGAGTTTGACATTTCGGTTAGGGGGCGCCACACGTTTTGTAATCACCATTGCTTTTGCGATTTGGCTGGCCCTGATAATCCGCAAGGTTTAACATCTTGGACGGCTAGGCGGCGTTTGCTTGGCGATTCCGAGGGGAAATGGATCAATTTGCTCAGTTGGATGAACCATTGTTCAAACAAAACCTATAGTAGTTCGCAGGTCGCATGGGTTTCCTTTGGCTTGTAAAACGATGCTGTTTCGAAGCCCCCTTAGCTGGGCAGCATTGCCCTTTCCTTGCGTCCAATGGATTTGGCGTTCCATAGTAACCACGACGGCTCAGATCTTCGAGTCAGAACAAAATGTCAAAAAAACGTCGTAGCTCCGCCAACACACGTCGCTTGCAATTCGAACAGTTTGAAAAGCGATTGGTGATGTCCGCCCAAGCCATCGCGCCGGACATTGCTCAGTTGCTGCCCGAACTCGAACAGGCCTCGCCGGCGATCACGGGCCAGGATGTCGTGGTTCAGGCCAATGACGCGATCGACAATTTAACGCTTGAAAACGCGGCCGCCCAAGCTGCTCAGATCGCGGCCGAGTATGGTTTCGATGGCTCGGGGCAGACCGTTGCTGTGATTGATACCGGCATTGCTTACGATCACGCAGCGTTCAGGGGTGATTTTGGTGAGGGGAGTCAAGTCGTCGGTGGTTATGACTTTGCCGAAAACGATTCCAATCCGTACGACGACGGGCCGATCGGTTATCACGGAACTCACGTGGCCGGCATCATCGGCAGTCAAGATCCAGAGTACTCGGGGATTAGTCCCGGCGTTGATTTGGTGGCGCTGCGAGTTTTCAGCGATAACGGTTTCGGCGAACTTGAGTTGGTTGAAAGAGCCCTTCAGTTTGTCATCGAAAACAAAGATAGCTATCGCAACCCGATCACGACCGTCAACCTTTCGTTGGGGACTGGTTGGGACGAAGCAACGACTCCCGACTGGGGGATCTTGGAGGACGAATTCGCTCAACTGGACGCCGCGGGTATTTTTATCAGCGCTGCAGCGGGGAACAGTTTCGAGCAAATCGGAGAAAAGGCACTCAGCTATCCAGCGGTTAGCCAGTACGTGACACCGGTTGCCAGTCACGGAGCTGACGGCCAGCTGAGCGATTTTTCTCAACGAGATGATCGAGTTTTGGTCGCTCCAGGTGAAGATCTTCGAAGTGCGGTGCCGGATCATTTGTTTGTTGGTTCGCGGGAAGATGCTTACTTAACCGCTTCGGGCACCAGCCAGGCGACCCCATGGGTTGCCGGGGCGAGCGTTATTTTGCGACAGGCCAATGAGTTCGTCGGAAACTTTGGAGTTACGCAGACCGAGTTGTACGACCAGTTTGTCGCGACTTCGGACCAAGTTTATGACTCGATCACTCGGACTTCTTATTCGCGAATCAATTTCCGCGCGGCGTTGGAGAGCGTGATCGGCGATCACTTTAGTGAAAAGCTGAGCGATGCGAGTTCGCTTGGTGCTCTCGGTGACGGCGATGTGATCTCGGGAACGATCGGGAAAGTTTCCGATGTTGACGCGATCAAATTTACCGCCGAATCGACCGGGCGAATTGAGCTCGCTCTCTCGGGCACTCATGAATTGCAGCCGAACGTGAATTTCCTCGGCAGTAACGCGACTTTTGATGGCAACACGATTTCGTTCGATGTCCAAGCTGGCCAAGAGTACGGTTTTGAGCTGTCAACTTTGTCTGGTACAGGCCACTACGAATTGTCGGCGACTTATCAAAGTTCAGGTTCGCCTAGTGAATCAGGGCAAGCGTCCACTGCCGGACCGACCGTTTCAACGCCTGCCGTTGCAGCGACCGATCTTGGCACGATTGTCTCAGGCCAATTCCAAAATCAATCTGTTGCCGGCGAGCAAGCTTACAGTTTGACGGCCAGTCGGGATGGCGTTTTGACTGTCGAAGCGCAGTCGACCAGTCAAGCGAGTTTACATTTCAGCGTTTACAACCAACAAAATCAATTGATCGGCACCGCTACTGGTCGCGGCAGCGTTCGAGTCGACGCCAATGTATTGGCCGGCGAACAGTTGACGATCCAGGTGACCAATCAGGGCGGCGAGCAATCTTTTGATTTGGCGGTCGCGAATTTGGTCTCGTTGGATGGCGGAGTGCTTACGATTCACGGCACCAACGCTGACGATGTGATCTCGGTCGACGCCACCAACCAGATCACGGCCACGGTTAATGGCATTGAGTTTCAGTGGGCCAATGACTCGGTTGATCAGATCTTTGTTCGCGGCCACAACGGCAGCGATTCGATCGACTTGAGTTTGGGTGACACGAACGACCAAGTCACATTGTTGACTGACACGGTTCATGCCAAGAATTCAAATTTCGTTTTAACTGCCACCGGTTTTGACCATTCTTTCGTGTCGGGCGGCGGCGGCTTTGATCAGTTGTACTTTATTGACTCAGCCGGCAATGATGAAATCTCGGCAGGTCAAAATCGTGACGGCCTCGCATTTGTCGGTTTAAGTCGATCGGGCGAATCTCGGCACGCGGTCGGGTTTGAGCAAAATTATATTGCTTCTTTCGATGGGGACGATGCTTTGTCGGCCACTGGTAGCCAGCAAGCCGATTTGTTGGGAGCCTATCAGGATATAGCGTATTTTAATCTAAGCGATCAGGCGTCATTTGTTTTTGATTCGTTTGATCAAGTGTCGGTTGATGGTAATGGCGGTGACGACGTTGCAAATCTCGTCGGCACCAGTGGTAGAGATGAGTTTTCGCTGGGGCCGAACACCGGTGTTCGAAGCAATGACCAAGGCACCGTTAGCGTGGAAGGCTTCGATCGAATTAACGCGATCGCTAGTAGTTTGGATCAGCAAAAATCCAGCGGCCAGTATGATTTCCTAGCGTTGGTCGATTCGGTTGGCAGCGATCATTTGTTCCAAAGCAACCGAGACGTTGTGTTGAGCGGCGATGGTTTTCATGTGTACGGGCAAGGGTTTGTGAACGTCCAGGTGGATTCGGTCGGCGGCCAAGATCGAGCCACGATTTTAGACACTGAAGGCAATGACACGTTTAAGTTCACGACTGCCGGCGTGCAGTTGCAGGCGACCGATCTACTGGTTAACGCAAGTGGATTTGAGAATGTTAGCTTTTCGGCAACCGCCGGCGGGAACGATCGCGCGACGATCACTGGGTCCTCGGGCGCCGATTTCTTGCAGGCGGGAGTGGATGATGTTTCGCTTACCACTCAAGCCGGTGATCAATTGCAGATCAGCGGTGTGGAGCGGACGTTTGCCGATCTTGGAGGTGGCGAAGACCAAGCCGAATTGACTGGCGGCACGGGGGATGATCAGTTCGCGGTTGACGAAGATGACGCGGATTTCAATTCGGTGATGCAGTTTTTAAGGTTGCATGATTTTCAAAATGTAAGCTTTAACGGCAATGGTGGCGAGGACGACGTTGAAGTGTCTGGGCCGATCGATTTGCTGGCTGCAATCGGCGATCAAGCCACGGTTGTTTTGGAAAACCACCGAGTGCAGCTAACCAATTTTTCGGTTTTGGATGTCGATTCGGTGGACGATGCGATCGTGGATATAGATTTTGGGTTGCTTGATTTCACGACTAACCTGAAAGACAGCTAGGCACGGTGGTCCGTTGGAAATCGAACGTTCTACTTGATCGGGTAGTCGTCGGTTCGGAAAGACGAAGCTGGCAAACCTTCTTTGTTCATCAGGTTTGGCATGTCGTCACTGCCCCAGCCAAAACGAACGGCTTTGGGGTTGGAGACCTGCGAACTCTGAACCACGATTGTGTCGCCATCGATCTTTGCTTCAGCTGGTACAAATTTTTTGTCGTTGCCGGCGATCGTAAAGTGAGTTAGCGGTTTGCCGTCGCGACTGGCCAGGCCACCACCGATCTGGGTAAAGCGAAGCACGACCTTGTTTCCTTTGGCCTTTTGTGTGTCGTAAACCGGGCCCGAGGCAACGATCTTCGACTTGCCGTACGAGTGCTTCAACGCCAGTCTCGCGAGTCGATCGGCGACT
Source organism: Mariniblastus sp. (assembly GCA_023300235.1). Lineage (GTDB taxonomy): Bacteria > Planctomycetota > Planctomycetia > Pirellulales > Pirellulaceae > Mariniblastus. The sequence continues at coordinate 6,506 of JALZWN010000148.1, read as the reverse complement.
GGTTTTTTAACTTTAGGGTGAATGTTCGTCGGGTCGCCAATGTCCATTGTCACCGCCATGCCAGTGTTGGGTAGGGCCAGTGCCATGCCTTGAGCCTCACGAAGGAACGCGGCACTCATCGGGTTCGTCTTGTAGTGAAACGGAGCGATTTGGACGTAGTAAAACGGGAAGTCGCCTTGCCCCCAATTGTCTCGCCAATCTTGGATCATAGCCGGGAAAAGCGTTTGGTATTGCTTTGGTGTCTTGATGTTGGATTCGCCTTGGTACCAGATCACACCGCGAATCGTATACGGCAGTAGTGGTTTGATCATGGTGTTGTAGCATGCCGAAGGGCTACGCTGGTTCAGCCATTTCGGTTTGTCTTTTCCTTGGTAGGTCGCACCGCTTTCTTTTAGCTGCTGCGGGTACTTGCCCAACGCTTGCTTGAACTCGGGGAATTGTTTGCGAAGCATTTCTTCGCTGGCCCAGGCTTCGGCCGACGAACCGCCCCAGTTAGTTGAGATTAATCCGATCGGCACGTTTAGTTCTTTATGCAATTGGGAGCCAAAGAAGTAGCCCACCGCACTAAAGCTCATCACCGAATTCGGGGTGCATGCTTTCCATGATGCCGAAACATTGTCTTGTTGCTCAAGGCCTAGGACTTGTGGCACGTCGCAAAATCGTACCATTGGGAAGTTGGCTTGTTGGGCGTCTTCTTTCCAGTGGTTGACGCCGAAGCCACGCATTTTCCATTGCATGTTGGATTGGCCGCCGCAAATCCAAACGTCGCCAAGTAGTACGTCGTTGAGCTTTAAAGTTTGGTTTCCGCTTCCGACCACAACTTGGTACGGTCCGCCGGCGCCGGTTGTTTTGATTTTGGTTTGCCACTTACCGTCTTTGTCGGCAGTGGCGTGGTAGATTTTGGAATTCCACGAGCCGGCAATTTTTACTTTTTTGCCGGGCACACATGTGCCCCAGATCACTGCATCGGTCTCTCTTTGGAGGACCATGTGGTCTTTAAATGCGCCGGAGATCGTGAGTTTGGTCGGTGCGGATTTTTGTTGAGGAGGTTGTGTGTTGGCGATAGGTACGAAGTCTTGGGCAAGCTCTTTGCCTTCGAACGTGTCTGGGCGGAGCCAGTATCGGCCTTGGAACTTGTGCTGCAGAACGGCGAAGCCTTCTTGTTGGGCTTGAGGGGTGTAGCCGCTAAGTTTTGGCCGCCAAATAACAGGAACGGTTGAGCCGGGTTTGGCGCCCTTGATGGATTGATCGACTTTCAAGCTGGCATGCATCCAATCGTTGCCTTGGTCGGTGATTTTTTGCAGCGTCCCGACAAAGACTTTTTCTGCCTTCCTTACGCGAACCTGAATCGCCTCCGGTTTGGCTCGTTGAGCGACAGCGGGGACGCAGAGGGGCAGCAGCAGTAGTGGAAGCAAAACCGAGAGAGAAAGATAACGATTCATAAAGAGATGTACCTTTACTTGGGTTGTTAGCGAATCCAACATTTTAGTGTCGGCGAGAGTCCTGAGGTAGGGGGGATTCAAGGACACTTGAGTCTGAAGGTGGAAGCGGAAGGTAAGCCAGCACGTTTTCGCGCACAAACTTGAACACTTATATTCAAAGCCGCCGTTAGGCGAGGATGCGACAACTCAAAAGTCGGGTTACTCCACCAATTGAAAACACGCCAGCTTGTTTTTGCCACGAACAAACAATTTCCCTTCAGCAATCACGGGGGCTGCCCAGCAAGGGCGAGTGAATTTGATTTTGTTGTCGCCCTGCCCCGGTTCATAGCGTGTCACGATTTCAATCTTTTCCGGGTTGGCTTTAATCAGCAACAACTCACCTTCCTCGCCCATCACCACGAAGTGGCCATCCACCCAAGTGATCGACGCCCGCGATAAGTCGTCGTGCTTCCATTGGACTTCACCTGTTTTCCAATTAAAGCATCGCAGGTCCGCCGATGCGGTGCTCTCACCGCTGCATCCGTAAGCGTAATCGCCGACGCGGACTGGTGTGTTCCAGTGTGATCTCAAAGTTGGGTTGCGGCGAGCGTTCAGGTCGCTCCAGATGGCTTTGGGTTCGGAGTTGCCGGGTTCGATTTTGAGCAAAACGGCGCCTCGTTCGTAGCATTCGGTCAGCAGTATTTTGTCTTTACCGATCGCGACCGGCGTTGCGGCGTTGACGCTTTCGAGTTTCCTGGCTCGCCAGTAAAACGAAAACCTCTCCTTTCCCGAACGTGGGTCCACGCCGTACAAAGACTCTCGCATCCACGCCAGTAAGGTCGGTTTTCCGTTGATGTCGGCAATCCGCAATGAAGCATAGCTGGCGAGATCGTTGATCGCTTTGTAACGGGCTTCTCCGGTCTTTTTGTCAAAGGCGACGACACCCGAATCGTTGGGTTCGACTTTGTTCAGCTTGCCGGGGGCTACTTTTTTTGACTCTTCCGGGCTGCCGCCGACCATCACGATAATCAAGTCTTCAAAGATCGTCGGCGAACTGGCGACGCCAAAGAAATTTTGGATCACGCCAAACTGTTTGTTGAGATCTTTTTTCCAAACGATATCGCCGTTGCTAATGTCCAAGCAGTGCAACTGCCCCGCGACGCCGTAAATATAAACCCGATTGTCATCGATAACGGGAGTCGCTCGCGGGCCCGCGTCGAAGCCATACAGGTCATCGTAGTCTGCGACGTAATCGAAGGTCCAATCGGCTTTGCCAGATTCGCAGTCGAGGCAAGTCAATCGAGTTTTATCGCCGTACAAACCGAAGTGATAAAACTTTCCGTTGGCAGCGGATCCAATGCCGTAGCCTTTGCCGGTTTCGTGTTGCCAGAGCAGTTTGAGTTTGCCGCTGGACCAGTCTTTGAGGATGTTCTTTTGGTTTGACTTGCCGTCTTGAGTTGGCCCCAAGAAAGTTGGCCAAGACGAGTCGGTCGATGGTGGCGTTTCTTGGGCCGGCAGAGCTAACGGCCAACCTAGCAATAAGATAATCGCGGCACTTAAAGGCCGCTTCCAAAACTTACTACTAAAAAAAACTGACATGCTGGCTCGCTGAAAGGTTTTGGTTGCCGTGCTCGACCGATTTTGATGGGAGGCAAACTTAGTGCTTGTCCCAATGTTTCGTGACAAAGAAGAAATGCGTCGCTCAAACAGGCGGTGAAATAAGTTCTTGATCGCTCTTAAGCTTATCCATTTTAAGCCCGGCAGGCAATGAAAGCTCGCCACGATCGAGCTTGCTGATTAAAGATGCTGTAGCGAAGCTGGAAAAAGGTGGCGGCAGTGTTGCTTTGTTTTTTAGATATCTATTTCTGATTCGTCACCCACGCGTTGCTCAGGTGGCTGGTTGGTTGGATTCGGTTTTGCTCCAATTCGATGGATTTTGTTATTCTGGCGAATATTTCTCGATTGGGCTTGGTGGGGTGGGGGTTAAGTTTGATCGCATGCAAGGGAAAGTGTTCTCAGCAATCCCGCTTGAGTCGTAAATTGCAAGAGTGCTATAAGGCGAGAGGGCTTGGGTGGCTATACTGGCAGTTGAAAGCACTTCGTTTGGGGGACGCTTCGTTTGGGGCGCTTCGTTTGGGGGACGCTTCGTTTTTGAGACGCTTCGTTTTTGGGAAGTGAAAAGAGAAGTGAAAACAATTGACTCGAACTAAATAGATTAATAGGGCTGGCTGTGGCAAGATTTCAAATCCTTTCTCTAATTGGCGGCGGCATTCGTGGCGCTTTCGTGACCAGCTATTTAAAAGAGTTGGAGCAAAAACTGGGCCGCCCAATCGCGGACAGCTTTGACTTGATTGCGGGCACATCGACTGGCGGAATCATTGCGGCTGGTTTGGCATTCGGCCTTTCCGCGGATGATATGCACCAGTTTTACGTTGACTATGGTGCGACCATTTTTTCCAAGCCCCCGCCGTATAAAGCAAAAGGGATTTATCGGTACTTGTATCCGATGGTCGATTGGGTTTTCAGAAAGCGAACCGGCACCAGCCTGGACATTGCCTTCCGTTCTCGCTACTGCCAGGATGCATTGGAGCTTTCATTTGAGAAAGGGTTCGGGGAAAGTACTCTTGGCGACATCGCGTGCACGCGTCTTATCATGCCGGCTGTCAATCTGACCAAGGGTGAGCCACACGTCTTTCGATCGACCCATCTACCCAAAGCTGTTCACGACAAAGACATTAAGATCGCTGAGGCCATCATCGCGACAACGGCCGCACCAACCTATTTTCCTCATCGTCAAATTGGTGATAACGCATTTGTCGACGGAGGAGTCTGGGCGGCCGACCCAAGCATGTTGGCCGTTGCAGAGGCGATCCGTATTCAGCAGTTTGACAAGCAACTGGATGCTGACGCCGCTATTGTTACCAACGACATTCACTTGCTTTCAGTAGGAACCGGAAGGTCCGAGTTTTCGCTGTCTCCGCCGGGGCCCAATGCTGGCCTGCTGTTTTGGGCAAGTCGAATTGCCGAGGTTATGGGGACGGCTCAGTCGCAGGGCGTTCACCTGCCGCTGAAGTTCTTTTTGGGGGATCGCTATCGTCACGTCAATTTTAAGATGACCGAAAACTGGAAGCTGGATGAAGTGGAAAACATCCCAGAGCTTTTCGCGATCGGTGAGCAACGTGCTGCCGAGACGTACGATGTGATTAACGAAGAATTTTTCCAGCACGAGACTCCTTGCTTTGTACCTTTCGTAACTGACCAGCACGAGATTTTGCTTGATGACTTTGGCATTTAAGTTCACCGCTTGGTTCGGTGGTTGAGTGTCATGCTTTACCGCTTTGAGGGTAAGAGTATTGGCTGAGTGCTTGCATGCTTGCGCGGTTGAAGTGTTTTGCTGAAGGCTGCTTGCGCACTGGATTCTCCACTAAATGTCCCGAAGATGCAAAAACTGGGGCTTAAGCGATTCAGAGACGGGGCGAGCAAAGCCAATGTTTTTCTTTGGCGATTTGTAAGCAGCCATGGACTCGCTCGTCCTCCGATCTGCAAGTGAAGCGGGAACCCAGATGGGCTCCAGAATTCACTCGGAAAAAATCAGGTCTAACCAAATAGAAAAAGGTGTCGATATGTGGATGGAAAAGTGCCAAGACGTTGATTGTTTCATGGTTGGGTTAGCTAAACGCAATCCAGGCCAACCAGAGTTTCACCAGGCCGTTAAAGAATTCGTTTCTACGGTGATGCCATTTGTGCACGCGAATCCAAAGTATATCGAGCACCAAATTCTTGAGCGAATGACGGAGCCCGATCGAGTGGTGTCGTTTCGGGTCACGTGGCGAGATGATGAAGGGAATATTCGAGTCAATCGGGCATGGCGAGTTCAGTTCAATAACTCCATCGGCCCTTACAAAGGTGGGTTGCGATTTCACCCAACCGTTACCGAAAGCGTGTTGAAGTTTCTGGGCTTTGAGCAGACCTTTAAAAACAGCTTGACCGGGCTCCCGATGGGTGGCGGAAAAGGTGGTTCCAACTTCAATCCAAAAGGGAAAAGCGACAACGAGGTCATGAGCTTTTGTCAGTCGATGATGACGGAGTTGTTCCGTCACATTGGCCCCGATAAAGACGTGCCAGCCGGCGATATTGGCGTTGGAGCACGTGAGGTCAGCTATCTGTTTGGCCAATACAAGCGTTTGCAAAACGAGTTCAACGGCGTGATGACGGGCAAGGGGCTCGCGTTCGGCGGTAGTTTGATTCGCACCGAGGCAACAGGCTACGGTTGCGTTTACTTCTGTCAGGAAATGTTGAACCATCGCGGCGATGACCTCAAAGGCAAAAACGTTGTCATTTCAGGTTCCGGTAACGTGGCAACCTACGCCGCCGAAAAAGCTACTCAGCTCGGTGCAAAGGTTTTAACCCTTTCGGATTCATCCGGGTTCATTCACGATTCTGATGGCATCTCACCCGAGAAGCTTGCGTTTGTCAAAGAACTGAAGGAAGTGCGGCGCGGTAGGATCTCTGAATACGCGGACAAGTATTCTTCAGCGACGTTCCATGCGGGCGAGCGTCCTTGGGCTATCGCGGGCGATGTTGCGATTCCGTGTGCCACTCAAAATGAAATCAATCTCGAAGACGCAAAGAACTTGTGCAGCAACGGCGTGCAAGTGGTCTGCGAAGGGGCGAATATGCCAACCGAGCTCGATGCGATGAATCATCTGATGGAGAACGGTGTCCTGTTCGGGCCCGCCAAAGCGGCTAACGCGGGTGGAGTTGCGGTGTCTGGTCTTGAGCAAAGTCAGAATGCACTGCGGTTGTCGTGGTCACGTGAGGAAGTCAACGAAAAATTGCTAACTATTATGAAAGATATTCACGCGAAGTGCGTCGACCATGGGTCCAATGGTTCGTTGCCCAATGATAACGTCAACTATGTCACGGGTGCTAATATCGCAGGGTTCATCAAGGTTGCGGACGCAATGGTGGCGTACGGAGCGGTTTGAGCCGGAGCGGTTTGAGATGGAGCGGTTTGAGATGGAGCGGGTGGAGTGAGCCGTGGCAACGAACGGGCGAACGAACGAACGAACGAACGAACGAACG
>JALZWN010000147.1 GCA_023300235.1 Mariniblastus sp. | reverse complement strand
CCCGTCGGTGCAAACGTGGTTGGCCCGGACGCGATCACCCATGCCGCCGTAGCGGCGACCGAGAGCAGCGGCGGCAAGCTGTGCAACGAAGAAAAAGCCAAACGCGACAACAATCCAATGGACATCTGGAGCGACATTGCCAACCGAAGTCTTGAAGGAGCTTTCCCCAAAGGCACCGATGTCTTTCTGGCTAAAGCGCAAGGTTTGTTCTACGTCGCACCGGCGCAAGATTCTTACATGTGCCGGATGCGAATTCCTGGCGGCCATTTGAATTCGATGCAGTTGAAGGGGTTGGCCGACATGGCAACCGAATTGGCTGGCGGTTATGTCGACGTGACCACTCGAAACAACCTCCAGTTTCGCGAAATCAAACCTGAGAACGGCCACAACGTTTTGATCGGTTTGCGAAACTTGGGCATCGTCAACCAAGGTGCTGGCGGCGACAACGTTCGCAACGTGACTTCGGGGCCGACCAGTGGCTTTGACACCGAAGAGATCGTCGAGACCTTGCCGCTGGCTCAGCAGATGCATTGGTATTTGATCAACCATCGCGAGCTGTACGGTTTGCCGCGGAAGTTCAACATTTCGTTCGATGGTCGCGGGACGATCAGTCCGCTTTCGGACACGAATGATATTGGTTTCTTTGCGGTGGAAATTACCGATGAACTCGCCACTGCCGAAATGCCAGCGGGAATCTATTTCCAGGTTCGGCTTGGCGGCATCACCGGCCATTTAGATTTTGCTCGTTCGACCGGTGTCTTGGTGAAACCCGAAGATTGCTGTGAGATCGCGGGTTCGATATTGAAAGTGTTCATCAAGAACGGCGACCGCACCGACCGCAAGAAGGCACGGTTGAAATATTTGTTGGACGATTGGGGGTTTGAAAAGTTCATGGCCGCGGTCGAAGAGGATTTCGGTAAAACGGTTTATCGCGTCGACAACGACAAACTAGATTTCAAGGATCCCGAAAACCGGTTTGGCCACGTCGGCTTTCATCCTCAGAAACAATCCGGCAAATCGTACGTCGGTCTCGTGTTGCCCGTCGGCCGTATCGAAGCGGACCAGCTCAACGGCATTGCTGACATCGCCAGCGAATTTGGTAGCGGCGCGATTCGGTTGACCGTTTGGCAGAACTTGTTGATTCAGGATATCGACAACGACAAAATCGACGACGTGAAGAAAGCAATCGAGGCCTTGGGTTTGCATTGGGAAGCCACCAGCATGCGAGCCGGTTTGGTGGCTTGCACGGGTAGTCGCGGCTGCAAGTACGCGGGAGCGGATACGAAAGGACAAGCGTTGTTGTTGGCAGATTTTTTGGAACAAGAGATCGAGCTGGACCAACCGCTGAACATTCACCTGACCGGCTGCCACCACTCTTGTGCTCAGCACTACATCGGCGACATCGGTTTGATGGGCACCGCGGTGACACAAGGCGAAGACATGGTCGATGGCTACCACGTGGTCATCGGCGGCGGGTACGGCTCGCGAGGCCGAGTCGGACGGCAGCTGTTTGATGCGGTTGCGTTTGATGATGTGAAGCCGTTGATCTTTCGCTTACTCACGGCTTACAAAGAAAATCGTAGCAGCCAAACCGAGTCGTTTGTGGACTTTGCGAGTCGACATAGCGATGACCAGCTGGTTGCGTATGGCAAGGCTTAGTTCGTATCCCCATGCGAGCATGAGTGAGAGCCAGAGGCACCCGAACAAAAAAACAAGAATCGTCATTCCTGAACGAGAAAATAGAGATGAACAAGATGCTTGATCCACAGAAAATGATTGCCGGGGTTTCGTTGATTCCAGAGTCGGCTCCTTTCGATCCTGAGCAGCGAGCATGGTTGAACGGATTCTTTGCCGGCATGACGGGCATCGAAGAAATGATGGCCCAAGCTGGCTCAGTTGGCGGCGCAAATGGCATTGTGGTCGCCGAGCCAGAAGTCGAAGAGGACTTCCCGTGGCACGACGATGGGTTGATGATCGACGAGCGAATGGAGCTGGCTGAAGATCGGCCGTACGAACGAAAACTGATGGCCGCGATGGCTCAACTGGACTGTGGTTCTTGCGGTTACGAATGCCAAACCTACGCCGAAGCAATCGCTAATGGTAGCGAAGCAAATCTGACTCTGTGCTCGCCCGGCGGCAAAGAAACCGCCAAGATGGTCAAGAAGTTGGTCAAACTTGGTGGTTCATCCGGTGGAACAACCACAGCGCCAGCCAAAGCGGCAGCGACTGGGGTCACTCGCAACAATCCATTCACCGCCAAGCTGATCAAATCCGAAAAGCTAACGGGCGAAGCTTCCAACAAAGACGTCCGCCACGTGGAAATCGATCTGACCGGTTCAGGCATTAACTACGAAGTCGGGGACTCGTTGGGGCTGTACCCGACCAACTGCGAAGAACTGGTCGCTCAAGTGTTGTCACACTGCGAATGCGATGACGAAGCGGCAGCGAAGAAGCGATTGCTGACCTACGATTTGGCGACCGTAAACGAAGAGCTTTGCGAGCTGGTGCAGTCTAAAGCAACGGATTCGCTGGAGATCGAACGGGTTACGAATTTGATCGATGACGACGATCAATTGGATGAACTGGATGTGCTGGACTTTTTGCAAATGTTTGATTCGTGCAGCATCACGGTCGACCAGTTGATCAATACGCTCAACGAGCTGAACCCGCGTTTGTACTCGATCGCCAGTTCTTTGAATGCTCACCCGGATCAGGTTCATTTGACCGTCGGCAAGGTGACTTACCAAAAAAACGATCGCTTACGAAAGGGCGTTGCGTCGACGTTGTTGGCCGATCGGGTTTCTGGCGGATCGCCGTTGAACGTATTTGTGCAAAAGTCACACGGGTTCACGGTTCCAGTTGATGACTCATTGCCGATGATCATGGTCGGGCCAGGTACGGGCATCGCTCCATTTTTGTCGTTCTTGCAAGAGCGAGAGGTGCGCAAGGCGAGCGGGAAGAATTGGTTGTTCTTTGGCGATCAAAAATCCGAGACCGATTTTTTGTATCAACAGCAGTTGGAACAGTGGCAGGCCGATGGCGTGTTAAACGAATTGGACACCGCCTTTAGTCGCGACCAAGAACAAAAAATCTACGTCCAAGATCGGATGCGAGAAAAATCAGCTCAGCTATTCAGCTGGCTGGAAACTGGCGGGAGCTTTTACGTCTGCGGTGATGCGAGCCGTATGGCGAAGGATGTCGACAAAGCGTTGCACGAGATCGTGGAAAAAGAAGGCAAGCTCTCTGCCGCGGCGGCGAAGGAGTACGTTAAGAATCTCAAAGACACCAAACGCTACTGCCGAGACGTTTATTGAAAATGACGGAGAAGAAGGTAGAGGAATTAAAGGAGTAGGTCAGTTGGTGCTTGGCAGTGTTGCTGCCTATAAAAAAACTCGCTTGGCAACAATGTTGCCAAGCGAGTTTCGGTCTCTGGAGATTACTTCTCCAACGGGAAAGTGTAGCGATTGAATCACTTCGATTTCACGTCAGTCGAGGGTTGGCCTTGGCTCTGTACCGGGATTGAAGTTCAGAGCCTACGATGTCAAGCTTCGTATAGAACGGAAGGAAGCTTAAGCTTGAGGCATCGCGTGGCCAGCCAGACTAAAAATTAGTTGTCCACTGCAAGTACAGGAAGTCGCCGTCAGTGTCACCGACGATGCGATCACCTCGCCAGAAGTGCGAGTACCCCACCAAGGCAGTGTTACGAGCGTTGACTTTGTAAGTCGCGACAAAGTCTAGCTCGTTGCCAAAGTCAGACGAAGATGTGTCTTGAGCTGGCGTTCCGCCGAGTGACAGGATTTGGTCGCCGTCCTCGGCTGATTGGAAATTGTAATACCACAGCAACAGGCTCAGCTTCTTTGTCGGTGACATTGCCAAGCGAACGTTCGGTGACAAAATGTTACGACGCTGAACTGCGTCGATGAAACCAAGGTATTTGTGGCCCAGTGGAAACAGATCGTTGAAGCGGGTAAAGTTTCCGCTGGTAGGGTCGTCCCCGGTGGCGTAATCGTAGAAGAACCACAACGTTGGCTTCCATTTTCGCTCTGCAAACTTATAGCCGACGCCACCAGTTACAGCCCAAGCGGCTAGGCTTTGGTCAGTTAGATCGCGGCTTCCGCTTTGGACGGAACCCTCAAGTTCGTACAATAGATTGTTTTGAGTTTTGCCTTCCAGGCGAGACCCAAAAGTGTGAACGGCCTCAACGCCAGTCGGTCCTTGGTTGTTATTCAAGCCGATGTAGTACAGGTCCAGTGTTTTGTTTTCCAACTCGGTTAACGTAGCGTAGGCACCCCAGAAGTGGAGGTCTTCGTTAGGCGTGTCGAAATCGGTTGGCTGTGCTGGAACGAACTGGGTGTAGAACGTGTCGAGTTTGAAGTTGTCAAACTTTGACATCGTGCGAAAACCATCGAAACGACGGCGAGTGTTTGACCAATCCAATGGAGATATCAAACGCTGGGAACCGAACAGCAATTCTTGGCGACCGATGCGAACCGAGGTGCTTTCGGTGAGTTTAACGTCCGCGAACAAGTTCAAAAAGTCGCCACGGTTAGAGTCAATGCCGCGGTTGACGTATTCGTCGTTGCCACGGATGACGTCCGCGTAGATGCCTTCTGCGAAGAAGCGAAGGTTGTTGTTGACCTTCCAGTCCGCATACAAACGGAGTCGCCCCAGGCCGAAATGGTTGTCGGTATCTTGGAATCGGGTGAAGCCAGCCTGCTGACCTAAGCCTCGTTCGCTGTGGTAGCGCCAACGCATTTGTCCGCCGAGGCTAAGTTTGCCGCATGGGCCAACTTTGCGGTCCTTGAGGCCATCGCCCAAGCAGCTCGTGGCATTGTCTTTTTTGCCGAGGTAGCTGAAGTCATTGGCGTAGAACAATGTCTTGTGGCTGCCAGCACAAGGGCTTGGCTTGCCAGCTTTTTTCTTTTGGCACAGTTTGCAGCCGCATTTTTTCTTAGCTGGTTCCGCTGCTGCACAGCTGCCACAACTTTGAGCAGTTGGTGCGGCTTCGCAGGTGTTGCATTCGGCCGGTGCGCTCATTTCCTCATATTGAGGTATGGCGGCGGCTTCCACTTGTACTGGCTGGGCTTGAACGATTGGTGGTTCGACAACCGGATCGATGACCGATGGGGTGGCCTGCGTTGGGGTTGCCTGCGTTGGGGAATCACTGAGCGTGACGACGGTGCCGCTCTGGGCAGAGACAGGAGCTGACAATATCAGCAGTCCCGTCACAGCCGCGGCGACAGCGACTGAAATGGTTTTCAACATGAATTTGCTTCCTTGCAAAAGATTGTCGATTTGGCTGGCAGATTGATCCTTCAGGCTGCATTAAGCCGCGGGGCATGTATTACAAATACGATTTCCCTTTAAACTGTTTCGACCGTTACAAGTGGTATATTTCGGATCCCACATCTTCGCTGTTATAGTTTTACAGGCGTGGTCAGTTTCGGCTGAACTATGCGGGAATCAAAACCCCAAGGGATTGTTTTTATGTTTATCACGCAATGTTGTGCGTGATACCACTGAGACGAAAGCAGTTTGCGGTCTCGTGGGCAAGAAAGTGATTAGGTGGGAAAAGGCTGCATTGCGGGGTGTTTGTAAGCGTCGCGGCGCCGAGCGGGTGTTGGTGAAATTGAAAGCCGCCCCAGACGGGCAGCCTCAAGGTTTTACCCATGTCCTGACACTAGCCACCACTACGTTTTGTTAAAGCCAGTCAGTGGAATTAAGTGACGGTTAAGTTAAACGAATGTGCTGCCCAAGTAAGCTTTGGGCAGCATGTTAGCCAGTTTTTGTTTAGCTTGCTTCCAACGTCAATGCTGCCGTCAAGCGTTGTTTGGTTTCGGCTTTGGCATCGGCTTCTTGCTCAGGAGAGAACCGAACCGCAAACGCTCCAAAGGCGGATGCAACCACGAGCACTCCAAGAATCAAATACGCTTGGGCAAAGTGCTCAGTGCCGTACTTGAACAAGAAACCGGCCAGCATCGCACCGAAGTTGCCGCCAGCACCGACGATTCCAGATACCGAACCCAAGGCTCGTTTGTTGACGTATGGCACGATCGCGAAGGTGGCTCCCTCTGACATCTGTACGAATAAGCTAAACAAGATCAGCACGGGGATGGCCAACCACAGAACACTGGCTTGTGAAAACCCGATCAACAGAATGCCTTCCAGCAACAAACAGATGAACAGGAATCGAACTCGGCCTTGAAGCCCACCGTCTTTGTTGAGTTTGTCGCTCAGCACTCCGCCCATTGAACGTGCGAATAGATTCATCAGCCCAAACAGGCCAGCGACTAAACCGGCAGTGGTTAGAGACAATCCAAACTGATCAAAGAAGTACAACGCAGCGGTACCATTGATTGTCAATTCAATTCCAAAGCAAGCAGCGTAGATAAAGAACAGTGCGATAACTCGTACATCTTTGATGGCTTCCATGAAACCGCCTTTGAGGTTCGCCTTGGAGGCGATTTCACCTTTGTCGCGAAGCTCAACATAGTTTCCATCGGGAGCATCTTGAGTCAAAAACCAATAGGCGATCGCGGTTAGCAACAAAAGAATGCCAGGAATCACCATCGCATAGCGCCAGCCGAGCACTTCTGGGATACCGAACCAAACAATAGCCGCCAGCACGAGCGGCATCACTGCTTGGGTGACTCCACCGCCAAGGTTACCCCAGCCGGCGGTGGTTGCGTTCGCTGTTCCCACGATATTGGGAGCGAACATAACGCTCGTGTGATACTGCGTGACAACAAATGCGGCACCGATCGCTCCGACCAACGCTCGAGCGATCATAAATTGAGTCGGGGTTTGACTCAGGCCAACCAGCATGACTGGTAGCGAACCGATCGCCAGTAGAACGGTGTAGGTTTTTCGTGATCCAAATCGATCGCAAAGCGGGCCGATTAGAAGCCGCGCAAAGATCGTTAGCGATACCGCGGCAATGATGGAGTTACCAACTTGGCCCTTGGTGAGTCCGAGGTCTTGAATGACGCCGTGGTCACCTTTCATTAAGGGCACAATTCCGAACCAACCAAAGAAGCACAGGAAGAATGCAAACCATGATAAGTGGAACGCTCGCATCTGAGGTGTGCTGAAGTTGAATAGCTTAATACTCGTGGCTTTGTTTTTGATATCCATCAGATTCTTTCCCTGGAAGCTCGAATAAAAATCGGCTCGAAATAGGTGTGCCTTCGTTAATGACTTCTTGCTTGAAGCCACTCGGGCTAAAAGCACGAACTAGGCCAAAGCCAAAAGGTCACGTTTGAAATTGAGAAATGAGCTGCTGATAAGAAGGGAGCTTTGCCTACCACTGAATAAGAACTTTCCGTTAAGTTGTGCTTAAGGAATTCAAGTAACCGTCGTGAAGGTGAGTAACTTTTTTGGGAAGGATTTGAAAAATTGTGGCAATCGATCTTTCGATAGACTGCTTGGCTCTCTGGTGCATTGATTGCAGTCGCCCGGTGACCGTTTTTTGTGCAGTCAGTGTTTTGCCGAGGTTCTTTATGTTGCGCGGTAGTGTTTTAGCTTGTATTTTGGGCAATGGCGGGTTGTTTGCTTTAATTGCAGGTTTAAGGGGAGGTATTTCTGAAAGCTGTTGGTTTGGGCGTTATCTGAAAGAGAGATTTTGACAAGCGTCTTGGCGAGAGGGCAAAGCTTGTTTGTTGTCCGGCCGCTTCGCAAAGCGAGGCTGCATTTGCAAGTGTGGTTTTCCCTTAGCTATTTTTTAAGGACCGCTCCGCCGATCGTTCACAGGCAAGTTAGAACGGTTAGCACGTTAAGGTCGTTTTGATTGAATTAGGGAGAGATGAAAACCAACGGCAGGGACCTTCGGGTTTTGACTTGCTAATTTGAAAATGAAACAAGAAGAAGTCGTTAGCGTGATCGGCTACAGCGGTTGTGGAAAGAGCACCGTGCTGACGATGGTGGCTGGGTTGAATGAAATCAGCGGCGGTAGTGTTGCGGTGGGGGATAAGGAATCGATGGCCCTGGCCCCGATCGCGCGGTGGTGAGTGAAAGAGTGCTCTTTTACCGAGTAAAAGGTGACTATCCCGACTGTCATTGTTTCGCTAAATCGAAAGCTGGTCGTCAAGGCCCGAGGGTTAGCGAGCCAAGCTTTCGCCGTCTCTGTGAAGCACGGCGATAAATACCAGCACAATTGTGTAAGCGAGTGGGGTTTGGGTTTGTTCTCTTTGGTAATCGTCGAAAAACTTAGCTCCGATGTGATTCTCAGCTGATGCCCTGGTAGGTCTCCTGGGGATTCAATCAGCAAATTTCTTTCAGAAATTCTCAAATCTCGGCCTCTGTGCCACGAATAACCGTTCAGTTTGCCGTTTCGGCATGGCTAAAAAGCCAAGTGCATCATTTAGGGCGGATGGGAATCCATGCATCGAAGCTGCACTGTTCGGTATAAAAACATTTTCGTGAGCAAATCAGATGTCGTTTCATACCCCCTTTCAACAGCGAGCCTCCAAACGAGCGCCCAACCGAAAACATTACGGCACGATCTACATCAATGAGCCGCCGAGGCCGCCGAAGCGTTTCTTCAACTGGTGGGGGTTCAACGGCATGTGTTTGTCGTTCGTGTCGCTGCTAACGTTAGGTTTGCTGTCACCGTTGGCGTTGTTGCTGAGCCTGATCGGGCTGCGGCGCCAAGGTAAAGGCATGGCGGCGGTGGGGATGATGGTCTCGTTGGTGGGGGTGGCTCTGATTGCCACCATCGGGATCACTGCCTTTAGTGCTCACCAGCATCAAGCTGCAAGGATTGCCAAGCAAAAAGAAGCTCGCGTCAACGCTGTTAAGATTCAGCAAGCCAATGCATTGCTGGCAGATGCTTATGATGATTTGGTGGAATTTCGGGGGCAACATGAGGGGCAACTCCCAGCAGATATCGCAGGCAATATGCTGGTCGTTAGCTACGAAGATCCATGGGGGCAAGCGCTGCGGTACGAGCCCGAAGAGGGTTTCGCGTTGGTGCGAAGTGCCGGTCCTGATCAGAAGTTTCTGTCCACCGATGACCTGATTAAAAAGGTCTCGCCCAAGCCCGAGAGTCTGGCCAAGTAGATTCCAGCACGCAGAGACGAACTCAAGCTAATGGTTCTTCCGGAGTTTAAGTCGCAGAGACGAATAATTTTGGGATTTCAAAGCGGAGTGTTTTTTCAGCGTTGAGAATGCTTACAGACAGCAACTGAGGAGAATCGTTTAAGCCCAAGGGGCTGGCAGTTTTTCTAGCCCAGCCTAAAAATCGAAGATTTGCAAGGCTGGGTTGGAATGCATTCCTATGCACAAAGGACCGTTGGCCCTTTCAATCTATCTTGCGATGCGGACCCAGCCCTGCGGAACTTTCAGTTCCTTCGGCTGGGCTAGAGAAATGGTCAGGCCCTTGGCCTTGGCAGCCACTAAATCCCGGGAAGAGCCAAACTAATATACGCAGGCAATAAAAAAGCTCTAGCTTGAGAAGGTCTAGCTTGAGAAGCACTTGCAGTGAGGCAAACCAAATCGGCGCTTAAATCAGCGCATAAAAAATGACGGTAAGGCCCCTTATGGCTTCCGGCCAACCTTACCGCCTAAGCTTGTTCGCTGCTCCCCAGCGCAAACAGGCTCGTTACGGAAACTTAGGTCGAAAGCGTTCGATGTCAAAGAAAACGACGCGGCTATTACAGTAAATAAATGAGAATTCTCAGAATCGCGATTTCTCCGGGAACCAGCCTGATTCTGAGCTCTCTAACCGTCACAGATGGGCGCATTCGTGTTGCCAAAAGTGAACGTGACGGAGAAAGTGGACGAGTGGGGCGGGCTGCGTCTGGCGCAGCCGGTCGATAATCGCAACCTAACAGCGGGCGCTGCTGAACAGCGGGCGCTGCTGGGCAGCAGCGCTGTTGGACAGCGGGCGCTGCGGTTGTTTGGGTTGACGATCTAGAACGGGTGCCGCGAAGGAGTGCTGAACTACACTTTGGCGTTGCTGGCCACGCCCATCGCTTCGTCCATGAGTTCGGCTTGTTCCATGATGTGAGTCTTTTTCGACCCGGTCGATGGACTGGCAGACTCAGGGCGACAAACGACTTTCAATGGCCACTTGTCTTCCAGACCGCACTCGTCCCATTTGACCTTCATGAAGTACCAAGCGCCCATGTTGCGAGGTTCTTCTTGGACCCAGTAGATCGGAGTGCCCGAAGGATACTGGCTCAAACATGCCTCGATCTCTTTGGCCGGCAACGGATAAAGCTGCTCAACTCGGATCACTGCAAAGTCGTTTCGTTCGTCTTTGGCTCGAGCTTTCAAAAGGTCGACGCCGATTTTGCCCGCAGTCAGCAACACACGAGCCGGCGCGGCATCACCAGGAACTCCGGTGTCGGGGAGCACGCGTTCGAAACGGCCTTGGGTGAATTCTTCGATCGGCGACGCAACAAACGGTTCACGCAGTAAGCTCTTTGGCGTGAACACGATCAAAGGTTTACGCCACTTGCGTACGACTTGGCGACGGAGCAGGTGGAAGTATTGCGAAGACGATGTTGGGATCGCAATCTGGCAATTATCTTCGGCCGACGAAGTCAGGAAGCGTTCGAGGCGAGCACTGCAGTGTTCCGGGCCGGCGCCTTCAAAGCCGTGCGGCAGCAGCATGGTTAATCCACTCAAGCGGTGCCACTTGTCTTCGGCACTGCAAATGAATTGATCGACGATCACTTGAGCCGCATTAAAGAAGTCACCGAACTGGGCTTCCCACATGATCAAGCTGTCAGGCGCGTCCAAGCTGTAACCGTAATCAAATCCAAGTACTCCCGCTTCGCTGAGTGGGCTGTTGATCACATCGATGTTGGCTTGGTTTGGATCGAGGTGTCGCAGCGGGGTATAAATTTCGTTGGTTTCAACGTCGTGCAAAACCGCATGGCGTTGACTGAAGGTTCCGCGGCCACAATCTTGGCCTGACAAGCGGACGGCGTGGCCTTGCACTGAAAGCGTCCCCATCGCGGCGAGTTCAGCCGTTGCCCAGTCAATGTCGCGTTCGCCGGTTGACGATTGGATTCGTTGTTCGAGCAATCGGTTAAGTTTGCGATGGATGTTAAAGCTGTCTGGAACCGTTGCAGTTTTGGCAATCGTGGATTCCAAAAGAGCTCGTTCAACGCCCGTATCGATGTCGTCGTCGGTGCGTTCTTTGCCGCCATAGTAACCGTCCCACAAACCGGCAAGCGTTTGCTTGTCAGATTCGTAGCCGGCCTCTTTGATGGCTTCGAATTCCTTTTGCAATTTTTCACGACGAGCATCCGCGATTTTGTCGGCTTCGGCTTGCGTCACACCGTCCAGCTTAAGCAGGCTTTTCAGGTAGCTGTCGCGAATGGTTGGCCGGTTGTCGATCGTCTGGTACATCTGTGGCTGCGTAAACCGAGGTTCATCGCTTTCGTTGTGTCCGTGACGACGGTAGCAGTACATATCGATGACGACGTCACGATTGAACTCTTTGCGGAATTCCATTGCCAGGTTCACAACCTGAGCGACTGCTTCGGGGTCCTCGCCGTTGACGTGGAAAATCGGAATCTGCAACATCTTGGCGACGTCACTGGCGTAGGTTGTTGAACGGCTGTCGTGGGAATCGGTGGTGAAACCGACTTGGTTGTTAACGATCACGTGCAGCGTGCCGCCAACCTTGTAGCCTTTTAGCTGGCTCATGTTGAGGGTCTCTTGCACGACACCTTCACCGGCGAAGGCGGCATCGCCGTGGATCAGCACGGTGAGTGTTTCGTTGTGGTCGGCATCGTTGGCTCGATCTTGCTTGCTGCGGCAACGCCCCATCGCGACTGGGTTTACAAACTCCAGGTGGCTGGGGTTGAAGCACAACGAGATATGTACGTTTTTGTTTTTGCTGGTGGTCCAGTCGGTGCTGTAGCCCAAGTGGTACAACACGTCGCCACGGCCGCGGTTTTCTTCCGGGTTAGGATCGTCAAATCCCCAGAAGATATTCTTGGCGCGTTTGCCCATGATGTTGGCCAGCACGTTCAAACGACCGCGGTGAGCCATGCCCAAGACGACTTGGTTGACGCCGTGGTCACCTGCTTTTTCTAAAGACAGGTCCAGCAGTGGGATGAGTGTTTCGGCTCCTTCGAGCGAAAACGTTTTCGCGCCCATGAATTTGCGTCGCATGAATTCTTCGAAGATCACAGCGTCGGTCAGCTTGGTCAAAATCCGCAACTGAGTGTTACGATGCAGCTGGACGCGGTTGGCGGTGCCTTCCATGCGTGTGGTCAACCATTGACGCACCGAGTGGTCGTCGATGTGCATGAACTGCGCACCGATGCTGCGGCAGTAAGTCTGCTGCATCAAGTTGACGATGTCTTTGAGCGGTCGGAAGTTTTCGCCGTCGATCGTACGAGCAGAAAAGCTCTTGTTGAAATCGGCTTCGGAGAGGCCGTATGATTCCAGCGATAGCTCGCTGTTGATTTCTCGCTCGCGACCGAGTGGATCGATTTGGGCGCTTAAGTGCCCGCGAACGCGGTAACCGCGAATCAGTTGGTCGACGCGGTCTTGCTGGATCGCAATGTCTTGCGAAGCCGCCGCGTTGTGAACCTCGGCCACTGGCGTCCCGGAGGAGGTTGGCAGAGCCTCAAAGTTAAGGTCCTCTGTCTCGGGATCGAAGTTCGCAAAATAATGTTGCCATTGCTCGGGCAACGATTTTGGATCTTGTTGATAATCTGCAAACAGGCTGTCGACGTAGGCGCGACTAAAAACATTCATTGCTTGGGTGCCGATCGTGTTGTTGACTCAACAACGTTTTGAAGAATGGAATCGCAAAAAAGTTGGAAGGAGTTTCTCATCGGTCACTGAAGGTTTCTGATGAGTTTCTGTCGCTCTCAATTAGCTCAAGAATCGGGGTTAGGTTATCGAAAGACGGAGTCTTTTTCTATCTCACAAAGTCGAAAATTTCCGCTTTCAACAACATTTTTCTAGCGACTGGATGAGTGGTAATGCTGGGGGAAGTCGTCTCACGTTTTCGCCCTGTCGTTGTGGCTTGTTAGTTTTCAAAGCAGGCCGTTGGAAGCTTGACGCAAACAGATAAACATCCGCGACATGCCGCATGGGCGGCTTGTTCCCAGGATTGCTTAAATTAACGAGCTCCGGCGATAATTTGCCCAACTTGACTGTTCATTTGGCCGCGGGTTAGGACTTGGTCAAAGCCGGCGTCTTTGGCGGTTTGCAGTTTGTCGACTTCAACGTGTTGAGCAAACCCGATGGTTAACGGTGCGATCGCATCCGCTAGGACGCCCAGTGATGCGCCAAGGGCTGGAATGTCGAGGCCCGGGCATTGAAGGTCCACCAGCAACAGCTGCGGCCGGTGTTCTTTTACCATTTCTAGACCGCGCTGGGCGGTAGACACTTGGCTGATTTTGACGCCTTGTTGCTTGGCGTGCGCGTTGGCATTGGACGCCATCATTAAATCGGAGGTAATAAAGACAATCATGTTGGTCTGTTTTAAAAGCTGATGCGTGACGACCGGCCCACGGGCAAGTCCGCTCGGCCGAAATAACTTCTACGTTCTTAGTATGACATCGGTGCCTAAGATTCAAGTAGATCAGTTTCTTTTGTAGGGTGAATCAGTGTTACAGTTAAGAGGTCGCTACAAATAGCAGCCTGCCGTGTGAGCGAGGATTTCCACGAGTTCCTCGCTGACGCGTCCGGCTGCCAAGGCATTTAGGACTCCTAGGTCGCAAAAAAACCGTTTCAATCACTCGGGGAATGACATTGTAGCCGCTTGGGGGAATCAGTAATGTTCGCGACGTCAAATAATGCTTAACGCTGTAGCCAAGGATGGAAATACAGATGTCAAATTGCGGATGGTGCCCTCGCGCCCAAAATTTACTTCGATGGATCGCTTTTTTAACGCTATTGATGGTTGCAGCCCCGGTTTCGGCTCAAATCATGGACAGCCCCGCCGAAATTGCTCAGCAGAAGCTGGCTCAGCAAATCAAACAAACCAAACCGCAGTCCTTTAGGTTCTCATCGCGAGTTCACTTAAATAAAGGAACGCAAACTGGGTATTTGGTGGTCGAAGTTCAACTGGCCGACGGGAAACATATCTATTCGCTGACTCAAGCCGGCCAAATTCCACCGACGACTTTAAAAATGTCGCCCAATGAAAAGATTCAATTGACCGGCGCGTTTAGTGCTGACAATCCGGCGACTGTGATCGAAAACCACCCTGATTTTCAACAACGTGTGGAAAAGCACACGGGCAAGGTTCAGTTTTTTGCTCCAATCAAAGTTGCCGCAGATGCCGATCTAAACAAGCTTGCCGTAGAAGTCCAATTCGATGGCCAAGTCTGTTCGAAAGAATCCTGCATGCCGATTCTTGGTAAAAAGATTGCTGGAAAGTTCGCAGGCTATTTCGAAGACAAGCAAGCCGCGACTCCTGTGGCTCGTCAGGCAAAGGGCCTGCAGCTAAACGATAACGGCATCAAACTTCGGTAGATGCTTGGTTTTTGTTCGATTTTAAGCTGCTGGATTTGCTAACACCTGGCTTAGTTTTTTGAATCTTCCGGGGATTTAGTGGCTGTAAAAGGCCAAGGGCCTGGCCATTTCTCTAGCCCAGCCGAAGGAACTGAAAGTTCCGCAGGGCTGGGTCAGGATCGCAAGATCCATTCAAAGGGCCAACGGCCCGGCAGTTAGAGAACTTACCGTAGTACCATTTAACAGCCGGACCGTTGGTCCTTTGTGCATGGGAATACATCTCAACCCAGCCTTGCAGGTCTTCGATTTTTAGGCTGGGCTAGAGAAACTGCCCGCCCCTTGGGCTTAAACGATTCTCTTTCGTTGCTTTCGGTGAGCGTTCTCAAAGCTTAAAAAACACTACCGGTTGAAATCCCGAATTATTCGCCTCTGCCACTAAAACCCCGGAAGAACCAGTTTTTTGAATCTTCCGGGAGCTTGGTGGCATCAGTTCAGTTTTTTCCAGCAACGCACCTGAACTACCTGCTGAATACGCTCGTGCGCAAATGTCGTTGAGGCTTCGGACGGTTGTTAGCTCAGTTGACTATCAAGGCCGCGATGAACTGAGGCCGCGTCAAACTCTGCCACTAAATATCTCAAAGGATCCGCAGGGTTTCTGCGGCAATTAAGTGGCTTGAAAGCCCGAGGGCTTGTCTGTTGTCTTGCCCACCCGAATGAATTGCGAGGTCCACTGGACTGGTGCAGTCTTTTTACGGCGCGTAACAATTCATTTGTTGCCCAGCCTCTTCAATTGGCCCAAATACGGGCCGTTTCGTTGTCCCAGACCACGCTGCTTGCGTCGATAGCTGCTGTCTCGACAGCAAACCCCACCAGCTCAGAAACGCTAGCGTTTACCGGCCAATTGTTAAGGTGTAACAATTATTGAAATGGTATCGAAAATGCTGATGGTGTCGATAAGGCCGTGTCGATGGGATTTAACACATGTACTGCTTTTACGGGCGCTAGGTGCGCGGGGTAGTAGGTGAGAGTAACTGAAATCGTCGAGACTTGTCTCGGGAGAAATCATGAAGACACGATTGAGCCTATTCTGCATTGCAATCACGATGTTGCTAAGTTTTAACATCGCAAATGCTCAGCATTTCGGCCGACTGGGAAGCGGCATTGGGAGCCAGCAATCGCAATTCCAAGCTGTTTCGGGCGACTTGCTTCAACCGGGGCTGCCAGGGCGGCTGTGGTTTGAGGCTAACTTCGCTGATCAGGGCTTGGGGTACGATGGTTCCTATCTCTCCCTTGGCGGTAAGACTCGGTTATTCGAAGACTTTCTGGACGGACGATGGCTGCTTGAAGGGCAGTTTAATCACAGCATCGAGGACGACGGCGGTTTGTTTTTGAACGTCGGAGTCGAGCGAGTGTTTTCGGTCGCGCCGGCCAATGCTGATATTAGCTTTGGCGTGTTCTACGATTACGACGGCGACGACCAGCAGACGTTTTCTGATGGCTTCCACCAAATCGGCGTCAGCGGTGCCATCAAAATGCCGCATATTGATTTGATCGGTAACGGATACATTCCAGTTGGAACAGACCTATACACCCTCGGTGATACCACGGGAGCCAATCCCTTTGTTGGAAGCAACATTGCGTTGCAAGCAGGTATCGAAAGTGCGTTGAAGGGGTTCGACGTAACCTTGCGGACTCGGCCAAAGCAATTGGCTTTTGCCAACGGCTATGTTGACTTCGGTGCCTATCATTACGACGCTGAAATCGTCGATCCTTTCGCCGGTGGCCGTCTTCGAGTGGGCTTCCAATTAATCAACGGTATTCAGTTGGCTGCTGAGGTTAATCATGACGAGCGATTTGATACCACGGGCGCGTTGAGCGTTGTGTTCAACTTTGGTTCAAACAGTAATGGCCGCGGCAGCGAGTACGCCGGTTTGGCTCGGGACCTGGAGAAATTTTCACGTAACGATCACATCGTTCGATTTAGCCAAGACTTGGTCGTGGCGATTAACCCGCTTACGGGCGATGCGTTTAACGTGATTCATGCAAACAATACACAATTAGGCGTCGGTGACGGTACCATCGAATCACCGTTTGCCACGCTCGCCGAAGCAGAAGCAGCATCTGCGGTCGACGACGTTATCTTTGTTGACGCTGGCGATGGTACCGACACGGGCTACCAAAGCGGTATTACTTTGCAAGACCGCCAACAATTGCTCTCGGGTGGTGGAGCTCAGTTTATCCAAAACGCGGATGGTACGCTAGTTTTAGTAACGACAGTCGGATCGGCTCCAGCAACGATCTCGAACAACGGTGGCAACGCAGTCGTGACACTGGCTGACAACAACGTTATCGGCGGGATCAATATCGACGGCAACGGAGCCAACTATGGCGTATTCGGGTCGGATGTCGCTGGCGGTACGTTTAATGACACTACGATCTCCGGCGCAACGTTAGATGGCGTTGGGCTAGTAAACGTAGCCGGCAATTGGAGTTTCAATCGAAGCACGATCTCGGGTAACGGGCAGGACGGTGTCTTTGTGGACGGTTCGACGGATCCAACCGCTGTGTTTAGCTTTGCAAACAATGTCTTTGATTCGAATGGTTTTGAAGGAATTCACTTGGCTGACTTCGAGGCTGCAAGCGTAATCTTGGATAGCAACCAAACTAGCAACAACGGCCGCAACGGTATCGGAATTGAGAATGCATTGGATAGCCTTGGTGCTGGAACTGATATCTTGCTCACTAGCCACGTTGCAGACTCCAACGGCGGCAACGGCGTTTCAATCGAAGATGGTAACGGCACCGTCGCTGTTGTAGGTGGAACATTCACTAACAACGCTGCCGCTGGTCTGTTACTAAGCAATTGGCAAACCTTAGGAGATGACGTGCTGTCGATTACCGCGCTCTTCGATGGAACTCAGCCTAACTTCTCAAATAACACAGTGGGTATCAATGTCGACCTAGATGGGGCGGGATTGTCACAGTCGGTTGCGATCACGGACGCGAATGTGAGCAACAACGTTCGAGGTATTGTCGCTTCGGCCAACGGTGTTGGTACTGAATTAAACTTGGATATTGGCGGTGCAACATCGCTTACCAACAATGCTAACGAAGGAGTCGCTCATCTAGCTCAAGGTGGAGCGACCATTAACAGTGTGATCGAAAGCACGGATCCTGCCACGCCACTCAATGTCACGGGTAACTCGATTGAAGGGGCTGCTGGCCTGTCCTACGTGGCCAATGGCACTGACCCATTGAATCGCTCTGAAATCAATGCGGTAGTTCGAAACGTAAATGTAAATAGTACGGGTGGATCTGCCGTGAGCGTCAGCAGTCAGAACGAATCGACAATCGATTTGCTGGTCGAGAATTCAACCTTGCAGAGTAACGGAACTGCAGTGCAGATCGCTTTGGCCAACAATGTTGGTGGTGAGCTTAATCAGACTTACTTTGACAACGTTAATCTTATCGGCAACAACGGCTTGGTTGGTTCCTCGCAAGCAGGAACGCTTTGGGATCTTTCAATTACGAACTCAACGATTGACGGTAATGTCGCGGCAGGCTCTGCCGGAGTTAACGGAATTGTTGTCACTGCAAATGGCGGTGGCCTTCAGGGGCCTTTAGGCAACGACAACTTTACTCGAGTCAATCTTGATGGCAACATTATTCAGGACTTTATCTTTGACGGAATTCAAATTCTTACTTCGGGCGACGCACAGCTGTTCGCAACAATCCAGGCCAATCAAATCCTTCGAAACGGTCCTGGTCAAAACGACGATGGTGCCTCGGATGATGGAGTTCCGAACACTCCAACCTTGCCGGTGGATCCGACTGAAGGTCTTTTCCATGACGGCATTGATATCACCGCCACGGGAGTCAGCACCATCTCGGTTGAGGTGTTGAACAACACCTTCTTGAACAACTTTCAGAGATCGCTCAACTTGACGACTGTCGGTAACGGACAGATTCTTGCCAGTGCAACGGGGAACCGCTTTTCTAGTGATGTCGGTGTCGATGGGACTTTGTTCTCATTCGATTTCGTCAATGGCGAGATCGGTGTACAGAACTTAGGTGGCAATATTTGCTTGGACTTGTCAAGCAACACCTTCCGCAGTGTACCGCTCGGTGTCCAGAACATTGGGGCCGCGACAGGGATTTCAATTGGGCTTGATGGGTTGACCAATGGCTTCACACAAGCCACTGTGCCTGTGCAATTTACCCCAACGGTCTTCGGGCTGTGCGATACGTTGATCGATGCTGAAAGTCTCGGTTTCGACGCAGCTGGGTTTACGAGTGTGGATCACTAAGGGCTTATCCCCTACCCTTTGTGAGCGGCGGATTTTCTACTGTGTCGCGAAGTATTGGGGTGAGCACTGTGCTGCACTAAGCCAGCAACTGTTGGGTAGCCAGAAACCTCAATTGGTAGCTTAACAGTCGGCAACAGGCAGTTAGCTGTCGCACAGGGAGCAAGTTCGTTTTGCTTATTTTTTGTATGTGTAGTGGCATTGCGTCGTGGCGATCCAGTAGTTAGCAAACGAGAAAAACAGTCGATTTGTATAGGGTTTTGTTGCTCCAAGTCGATCTCAATTAACATCGATACAGCTTAATTTGAAAATCCTGCAAATCATCTCAGGTCGCAACGTCAATGGCGCCATGACTTACTGCAAGTTTTTGTCCGAGCAAATCGAACGATTTGGGCATGACGTGACGGTTTTGTGTCGTCCCGGTAGCTGGCTGCTGAGTCACTTGCCACCGTCGATCAACGTGTTCGAATCAGACCTTAGTCGGCGTCCGGTAGAACTGCGGCGAGTTGCGAAGTGGATTCGAGAGCAGGGCTTTGATGTGATGCACTCGCACATGTCCAGTGCTCATTTCTTTGGAGTGTTGATGAGGATGATGACCGGCACGCCGGTCGTGGCGACGGCTCATCAATGTTCGTTGCAGTTGCATTGGCGGATGAATGACCAGGTTATTGCGAATTCAAACGCGACC
Source organism: Mariniblastus sp. (assembly GCA_023300235.1). Taxonomy (GTDB): domain Bacteria; phylum Planctomycetota; class Planctomycetia; order Pirellulales; family Pirellulaceae; genus Mariniblastus. The sequence continues at coordinate 976 of JALZWN010000147.1, read as the reverse complement.
GCGGTTTATCAGCGGAAATTCAATCTGGTACCGGCGTCTAAGTTGACCACGGTTCATTGTTTCACGGATCTCGATCGATTTTTGAATACGACGCCCAAGGCGGTCAGGTGGGTGCAAAATGAAATGCGAATCAAGGACGATGATTTTGTGGTTGGGGTTGTCGGGAATGTGGTCTCTCACAAAGGCCATTTGTATTTGTTCAAAGCCATTGAGCAAATCGTGGCCTCGGTTCCCAATTTTAAGCTTGTGTTGGTCGGTCGATTTCATCGGGATCAAGCTTATGTGAAGCGTCTTCGAAGTTTGCAGCGGAAGCCCGCTTTATTGAATCGAGTGAAGTGGTTGGGGCTGCGGAACAACGTGCAGGACTTCATGGCAGCGTTTGATTTATGCGTGGTTCCGTCGGTGGAAGAATCATTGGGCTTGGTCGCTTTGGAGGCAATGGCGACGGGCACACCAGTTGTGGCCAGCGACACCGGCGGTTTGCCAGAGATCGTTCAGTCGAATGTCACCGGACTATTAGTGCCCCGAAAGAACCCCGACGAATTGGCTCGAGCAGTGATCGCGATGGCCCAAGATGCCGAAATGCGTCGGCGATTGGGTGACGGTGGCCGCCAGTTTGTGCAAGAAAATTTCGATCCTGAAGTGTTGGCTCGAAAGGTCGAAGCGGTTTTGTTGGGGCAGGCGAAACGGCGTTCAGCGGCTGCGTAATGTTGCCGGTTCCTTCGTGGAAACCAAGCTTAGTCGGGCTCGATCGGGCTCAGCAAGCTTAGCCGGGCTCAGTTTCTTACTGCCTCGCTTTTGCGTCGGGCTGCCAGAGCACCCTGACTCAAAAACTGATTTGCCCTGCGGCCGTTCTGGTTACGCTTGAGATTCGAACGGGAGCTGAATCGCGTTATTCACTTTCGTCTTTTGTGTCACTAGAAAACCATCCGGTCACGCTATCGATTGCTTGGTTGAACAGCTTGCCGCTGATGAG
>JALZWN010000146.1 GCA_023300235.1 Mariniblastus sp. | reverse complement strand
AAGCATGGCCACAATCAGGAGACACCCTTGCCCTCACTGCCGTGAAGCATGGCCCCAAAGCTATGGTAGATAAACCGCTTGCAGTAGCTGCCCGAGCCACAATGAACCGAGGTGGACCTCTTTAGCCCTGTAACTACGGGGGCAACGTCCGGGCCAGCAAGTTGGAGTCTCGAAGGGGGGAGTCTCCGAGGGGGAGTCTCCGAGGGGGAGTCTCCGAGGGGGCGGACGGATTTTGGCCCACCTGAGTCTTGTATAATTAGATAGGGCGGCGATAACCGGTTGGCTGGCCCAATGACAGTGGGCCGGCGTTGTTTGCTCTGAAGAATCGGGCAGAGGAGTTGGTCAAACGCTTTTCGTTTTTGTTGAAAAAGCCCCGCGTTCTGCTCCAGCCAACAAGTCGTTAGAAGCTTGAAAGTCGCGGCACTAAGTTCGATAAACCATAAGGCTTAATCGATTGGACTTCAGGCGCCGATTCGTTGACAGCGATTGCCAAACGCTGCAAATCCAAAATCACGACTCGCCGCCTCGCAATTTGAATAAGCTCTTCTTTTTGAAGCTGCCCTAGCACCACTGTCACTGTCTCGCGAGTACTACCAATGATCGATGCCATTTCTTGGTGCGACAATCGAATTTCTAGGGTGATACCCGCTTCGGTTTGGCGGCCATACTTTTCGCAGAGCTCGATTATCAAGTGAATGACGCGTTCACGATTTGATCGGAACAACAAATTTCGCAAACGCTTCTCAACCCGCTGCCGGCGAACGCCAATCAGCTTTGTGATCCCTAGGACGAGTTCCGGGTATTTTCTTAGCACCGCAGTGATCGCCTCTTTGGGCAATAAGACCAAAGTCGTCTTCTCCGCTGCCTCAACATATTCGTCGCGACGTTCGTTTCCAAGAATAGAAAGCTCACCAAAGATCTCCCCGACGTCCAAAAAGCCCAAAATGGATTGCTTGCCATCAGGCGTAGCATGGCAAACCTTGACGCGTCCTTGAGCAATCAACAGCACACCATCGGCTTGCTCGGTCGGAAGATAAACTGGATCGCCCTTTTTAAGCTTGCGGAGTTGGGATTGGGCTTCCAGATCTGCAATATCCGAAGCGGAAAGCTGTGAAAACAGGTTGCAATTCTTGATGTACCAGAAGCTGTCAGCCATGAGGTTATTATTTCGTATTTTAGGAGCGATGTACGTAAATTGAATCTGGCGTGTTTGCGAGAAACATTTGCGAGAACGAGATACGCATTCGACTCCGCGACTGCATGATTTCTTACCGACCAAATCTGATTCTGGTAGGAATATTTTAAAAACCGGTCTTGGGAAGTGAGGCTAGGTGGAATGGCGACGTTAGGGCCAGCAAAAAGTAAGCTTTTGACTTGGTGCCTATCCTAGTAACTTGCCAATAACTTGCGAAAAAGCAGGTAATACGTCGCTTATTGAAAGGGGGGGAATAGGCTGCTAGCGCGGAAACATAAGGAAATGGAGGCGTTATCTAGCAATCTGAGCGTTGTTATGCTTCGGTTGATAAAAAGCGGCCTCGTCTCTAATTTCAAAAAAGACGGGACGCCTTCGCCTTAAACGTTGTTTTGCGCACAATGGAGGATAGTGGAACCAGCGGGTTCGAATTCGAAAAATCACTGAGATGCGAAGATCCGAAATGCAAGCTCTGGGCCAATGAAATGCGACGAAATGCGACGTTTACTGGGCAAGTTTTCGTAGGTCACCATCACGAGCAGTGAAACCCGTTTCGTCGAGAAATTCCAGGATTGGAATCGCGTACTTTCGGCTCGTGTTCAGCTCCTGCCGCAGTTCGCTCATCGTCATCCCGGTGGGCGATTCTTGCAACGCTTTGGAGAGACAGGACTTGATGTGATCCATCTGATCGACGTGCATATAAAATCCGTCGGTAACCAGCACCAGGTCCCCGTTTTCTTTCGCCATCTCCAAAAGCTCTTCAACGGAGTCTTTGTTCTTCGCGGCGGACTTGATTAAATCGGCAACCTTCGGCGGTTCGTAGCCAGCTCCTTTGAGTGTGTCGACCAGTTGCCCCATCAATGCCTTTTGGCCTTTGGACAACTTAGGCCCGTACCCAACCAAACCAATCGAGGCAACATTTGCGATCACTTGTTTCTCTTTTTTCAAGTGATCAATGACCAACGCCAGCAGTTCAGGCTGCCCCAAGTAATCAAACTCGTGCTCAACCACATTTCGCGGGTGTTGAAACCGCAACGGCTGATCGGCATGTAATCGCTTGAGCGTATTCAAAACACGTCGACCAAGATCCTCAAACCGTTGCTTGTGAATCGTGACTTGTCGCGTTTGCGAAACACTCACCTCAATCAACGTACCGTCGTCTCGCAGCGTCTCGCAAACCGATTCATGTTCGGAAATCCCCGCATCGCGGCTCAAGTTCTCTGAACTCCAGTCTAGCGTCGTGGAAAAGTACAGCCCTGCCGAAGCCCGCTGTGTGTCGGATTGCCCGGTAAGGTTTCGCAGCATCTCCAAATCGACCGCGGATGTTTTTTTGATTGGATTCGCATTGGCTGTCAGAACTCGTCCACCGCCAATCGTCTCCACCGGCGACTCCATCCGGATTACGAACGGCTGATTCCAAACCGCCACGACCGTTTCGTTCAAGTAAAGCTGTGCGAAAGCCGTCTGCCCCGGTTCCAGTCGATCGGAATCAAGCAACCGCACGTTCGCAAACAGTTCTGCCGTTCCCACATGGAACCGAACCCGAGTTCGATCTTTGAGTTTGCGATGCGTACTCCCCAGCATCGACAGTTCGACCGTCATCAGCTTCGACGGCACGAGGTGTCCCGGCGATCCGAGTTCATGCCCTCGACCGATCTCGGTATGGTGCACGCCCGCCAGATTAATCGCCGCCCGCTGCCCGCGCGACACGGACTCTGACGTGGAATCATGATTTTGAATTCCGCGAACACGTACTTCTGAATTCCCCGGCTGAATCACGATCTGATCGCCGACAGAAACTTGCCCGCTGTTCACGCTACCGGTCACCACCGTACCATGACCAGCGATCGAAAAGCTACGATCGATCGCCATTCGAAACGGAGCCTGGGCTAATGTCGCTCGATCGGTCGCCGCGACTTTCTCTGCCGCTTTTATCAACGCGGATTTAAGTTCTTCAATTCCCTCGCCAGACTTTGAGCTTGTCCTAACAATGGGAGCGTCGCGCAAAAAAGTATCGCTGACCAATTGACGGATTTCGTCTTCCACCAACTCCAGCCAATCTAGCTCACACAAATCGCACTTGGTCAGCGCGATCACGCCCGCCGGCAAATCTAGCATCCTTAAAATGTCTAAATGCTCGGTCGTTTGCTGTTTGATCGAGTCATCGCCGGCGATCACCAACATCACCACGTCCATTCCCGTCGCGCCCGCGAGCATTTGCCGGACAAACTTTTCGTGCCCGGGCACGTCGACGACTCCCATCCGGTAGGGTGGCAGTTCAAGGTGGGCGTATCCCAGCTCGATGGTGATCCCGCGTTTTTTCTCTTCCGGCAGGCGATCGGTATTAGTGCCTGTTAACGCTCCAATTAAAGACGTTTTGCCGTGGTCGATATGGCCGGCGGTGCCAAGAATCAAATCGGTGAGCATGTGTAGTTAAAACGAAAGTAGAATGAATAACGAGTAAGACGTGCCGTCGGTCTAGCCGAGCACGTTATTTTAGTTTCCTGCTTGCCCGCGGCAGTCTCAATTTTAGCGTTTCTCGCTACGGCGCGAATTAGCCGAGCACCACCGTAGAACAGTTGATCAAAGAAAACTACAATGCCTGCGTTACCAACGTATCAGCCAAACCAACAATCCGTCTTTAATTTATCCCGCTTTTCAATGACCACCACAAAACTAAACGTCGACCTGAGCCACTTTCCTCACAAGCAAAACATCAACTTCTTGGCTTATTGCAGCGTGTCTCCATTGAACTCGCCCGCTGCCGACCGCGCGATCTACTTCACCAACCGGCAGCGTCAAGTCGGCCGCGGAATGCTGTTTGAGTACGTTGGCGACGAACATATTGCCGATCGTTTTCACAAAAACTTCGGGCAGTTGATGAAAACCAGTCCCGAAAATATTTCGATGGTGACCAACACCTCCGAAGCGATCAGTATGATTGCAAACGGTTACCCCTTCGAACCCGGCGATCAAATCGTTAGCTACGTCAACGAGTACCCGGCGAACCACTACCCTTGGACGCTACAAGCCAACCGCGGAGTTGAACTGATTCAGCTCTCCGACTCCGACGTTCAACAAGAAGACCGCCCCTACACCGCGCCCATCGACGCGAAGTTCGCTCGCGGTTGGTCGTTTGAAGAACTTGAATCCGTTGTCACCGAACGGACTCGCGTCGTTGCGATTAGCCACGTTCAATTCACCAGCGGCTTCGCGGCGGACCTTAAGAAACTCGGTGACTTCTGCAAGTCAAAGAACATCGACTTAGTCGTCGACGCTGCTCAAGGATTGGGCTGCCTGCCGGTCTATCCCGAAGAGTGCGGCATCGCCTGCGTGGCCTCGGCTGGTTGGAAATGGATGCTCGGCCCGGTGGGTTCAGGCGTGATGTACACCAGTCCCGAATTCCGCGACAAGATTGCGATCACGATGTCCGGTGCCGACCATATGAAACAAGATACTGAATACCTGGACCACACGTGGGCGCCGTTTCAAAACGGAAAAAAGTTTGAGTACTCGACGGTTAGCTATTCGGTGCTGGATGCGTTGTCAGTTGGTATCGAAACAATTTTCTTACCGCACACGATGGAGGCTATCCGCGATTCGAACTTCGCGTTGCAAGAGTTGGCGTTGGAGAATCTTAACTACGACAAGTACCAACCTGTCGTGCATGTGCCGGAACATCGATCAGGGGTGCTGGCGATTATTCCGAAGGTTTCAACGGCCAAGCAAATCAGCAAAACGTTGGACGAGCAAAACATCATCCTGACGCCTCGCGACGGGTATTTGAGATTCGCTCCTCACCTGTGCACTACGGAAGATGAAATCTTGCAAGCGGTTGAAGCGTTGAACGCGATTGGTTAGGCGTTGGTGGCCAAGGAGGGGTGGCTGGTCGCCAGGTGGCGAGAGCGCTGGCGGTAGCGCTGGCGATTAAGATTAAGAAAGTTGTCTTTACGTTCGCTGCTTCCTTTATCTTCTTTACTTTCTTTTTCCTATCTCATCGATGGTCGCTTCTGCTTCTTCGGCCAGTTGTCGGAGCACGTCCAATAGCGGCCGCGGCGCGACGATCACAACGAGCTCGCCGGCTCGCTTTTTTAAGTGCTTCAAGAACGCCGGTTTCGCGCGGGCGAGTAATTCGGTGGTGGTTTCACCGTTTGGCGGCGCCACCGTTTCGGGGCTTTCCTGCCACTGGCGGTAGTACTTGTGGCAGGTCTCGTTGAGGCTCTCAATGCAGTTGCCTTGCCACAAACCATGGTCAAGATTCTGCCAAGAACTCTCCACTCGAATTTTTACTCGACGCTCGCCGAGAATGATTTCGGCGGTTTGTTTGTCAGCGATGCCGGCGGCGGCCAAAATGCTATCGAACGCCACGCCTTCCAGGCTTTGGGTCCACGCCTTGGCTTGCTCGATCCCGCCTTGGCTCAACGGTGAATCCAGCGATCCGCAGATTCGATTCTGTTCATCTAGTTCCGTTAAGGCTCTTGGGACAAACAAAATTCGCGAACGAACTTTTGGTTTAGTCAATGTTCCAATCATCAGATCACCCCTCAACCCTGATTTGGCTCATCAAACTTTCGATGGCGGAGGTGTAGTCGTCGTGTTTAAAAATCGCGCTTCCGGCAACCAGCAGTTGAGCACCCGCGTCGGTTGCTTGAGCGATGGTGCCGGCGTTGATTCCGCCGTCGATTTCCATCGTGACTGAATCGCCACCTGGCAGTTGGCGAATTTGTTCGTATTTCTCTAGGACTTCCGGCATAAAGCTTTGCCCGCCAAAGCCAGCATTAACGCTCATCACTAACGCGAGGTCTGCCAACGGCAGTGCGGGGGCGAGTTTCGAAACGGGCGTCGCCGGGTTGACTGCCACGCCTGTGGCGACGTGATGCTTTTTGATTTGTTCCATCGCGGCTGGCAAATCGTCGGTGGCTTCCGCGTGAACGGTCAGCACATCGGCACCGGCTTCGCAGAATTGGTCGATGTACTTTTCGGGGTTCACCATCATTAGGTGCACGTCCAACGGCAGATCGGTTAGTTTACGAAGGGCCGCGACGATCGTGATGCCGTAGGTGAAGTTCGGCACGAAAACGCCGTCCATCACGTCCAAATGTAAACCAGCAACGCCAGCTTCTTCGAGGCGTTCGACCTCGCGTTCGAGGTTTCCGAAATCGCATTGCAACAACGACGGCAATACGGTTGGGGCTGCCGCCGTCATTTTTAAAAATCGTTCGTGACCAGTGGTCATCGGCACGCGTTGGGGTTAAACATGGACGTAAGAAAACCGGCCTTCAAGGTAAGTCTGCCGCGGATTGGGAGCAGATTTTAGCGGCAGGGAATCTAGTTTCCAGCCAAATGTTTACCGAGAATTTTTTTTTACTTATCGGCCTTGGTTTTTGCCGCAAAAAAATATTTTCAACCCAAAACCGCCAAGAATGGGGTCTTGCAAACGGCCGATCGGGTCGCCCCGATTTCAAGGGTCAGTTTGGGGCAAAAACGCCAGCACTTTTCACGAGGTGGGATTTGAGTTTAACGACAAAGCGGGCCGCGCCGGCGTTTACAAAAAGCATGGCCAAGTTCCGCTTGTTTCAAATCAAGTCGGATCATTTTTTGAATCAGGGCGTTTCGGCGGGCCGCCGCGTTAGATACAAAACCGTGGAAATCCGCGCTAACCCGTCGGCCCACCATTTATTGGGCCTGTCCATTTTGTGAAATTGATTCACCGAGTGGTTGAAATGCGTTCGATTGGAATCTCTCGCCGCGACCTGTTACAACAGTGCCATGGATTTAACTTACGCTATCGTGACCGGGCTTTTGCTTTTGCTGAGCATTGCTGCTTTCGTTGTTGTTGTCACGTGGAAGCGTCAACAAGGCCAAGTTTTGATGCTGAACTTTTTGGTCTTCGGTTTCATACTTCCGCAACTGCTTGAAATGTCATTGAGCATCATGGCGGCCTGCGGAATGTTCGAGAGTATATATGGCGGTTGGATCTACACGCTAATATCGACCATCGTTTTGATCTGCCGCCTGATCGGATCTTGCTTGTTGGTAGGCTACGTCGCGTATGTAAGTCTAGGTGAGCCAAAACCCAGCAGGCGTTTTTCACAAAGTAGCAGTGATGGTTCTCATCGTTACAGCCAGTCTAGTTCTCAAACCGAATTCGTGGCCGCAAGCTTTGGGCCTCAATGGAACGTGCCTCCGGATGCAAAGTTGAACGTCAAAATTTTGCGTCAACGCGAGTGGGGGTTTGTGTTCGACTTCGTGCCGTTTATTGTTGGTGGCGTCGCACTGATTTCATTCATCGCTTCACGGTTTGGTGCTGCTGGTTTTGGTGGCTTTTCCAGTGATCGTTTTGAAATGCAACTGTGGGGGATTTTTTGGTTGATTGTCGGGCTGCAATTTCCTTACGCTTTGTTCCGAGACTGTATTAGCGGACGTAGTTTTGGCAAGCACCTATCGGGTTGTCGAGTGGTAGATCTCAAGACGGGTAAACCGGCAGCCGCTGGGCAATCGATCATCAGGAATTTGCCATTTCTGATTCCGTTGTTTTCAATCGTGGAGCTGGCTACCGCTAGTATCCGGGCTGATTCACGGCGGCTTGGGGATATGTTGGCAGCTACGACTGTGGTGACGGGACCGCCAGACTTTATGGACGGAGACCCGGTTGAGGCTCCCGTAGCAGACGTACCCGAACCGGTCAAAAAACATCCTTTGGATGATTAGTTGACGCTTGGGGGGGCAACAGTCGGAGGCTGAGGCAAGTGGTAGATCTGGTCATATTGAAACTATTGCGTATCGAGCAAGAGCGTGGTTTCTCGATGAACCAGTTTAGAAAATCAATCAGGTTAGAAAATCAACCACGGATGAACACTGATAAGCACGGATTTCCGAACCCGGACTCGGTTTTATCAATGGTCATCGGTGGATGAGAATCGTGTCATACATCCGGGGCAGCGTCAGCACGCGAAAGTCGCCGGGCATGCTCGAGCGGTGTCCATGTGAAAAACTAACGAAAGCAGGGATGCTAGGGCTTTGACAAGAACTGCCGGCCAAGATGGTTGTTGAAGTATGTTTCTGGCGGTTCATTTGCCTTAAGGGCTACTAGATAATTCTGCTCCGCGTAGAATGTCTGACCTGAATACCTTTCCGATGTGAGAAGAACCGATGTCACAAAAATTTTCTTCGATCCCTGACGCAGTAGAAGCCTTTGGCCGCGGTGAAGTGGTGATTGTTCTGGACGACGAGAGTCGTGAAAACGAAGGTGACTACATCTGCGCCGCGGAACTGGCGACCGCCGAAACGATCAACCTCGTGATGAGCGGCCGCGGCGATTTTTGCATGCCGATTTTGCCAGAAGCAGCCAACCGACTAAAACTGCTTCCCTTGGTTGAACAAAATAACTCGACCAACGAAACCGCCTTCCTCACTCCGCTGGATCATATCTCAGCTAAAACCGGCATCACTGCGGAGGAACGAGCCACTTGCGTGCGTGCGATTGCGGATCCAAATTCTAAGCCCGATGACTTTCAGCGTCCTGGCCACGTTCACATGTTGAAGGCCAAGAGCGGTGGTGTTTTGCGTCGCGCCGGCCATACCGAAGCGGCCGTCGATCTGGCTCGAATGGCAGGTTTGATTCCCGCGGGAGTGCTGTGCGAAATCTTGGATGAAAAAGGTGAACGAGCCACGCGTGACGAGCTCTTGGAGATCGCCAAAGAAAAGAACTTGTGCATCATTACCATCGAGGATTTGATTGCGTACCGACGAGTCAGTGAAAAGCTAGTCAGCGCCGAATCTACGGCTAAGCTGCCAACCAAGTACGGCGAGTTTCGTTTGATGGGGTATCGGGTGGCGCATGAAGACCAAGAGCCTATCGCGTTGGTGATGGGTGAGCCTCACCTGCAAGAGAAGGCGGCATTGGTTCGGATGCACAGTAGCTGTTTTACCGGCGACATCATCAATTCGCTCCGCTGCGATTGTGGAGACCAGCTTCAGATGGCGTTGCAAATGATCGCCGCCGAAGGGCACGGCGTGTTGGTTTACTTGCCGCAAGAGGGCCGCGGTATCGGGCTGGCCGAAAAGATCAAAGCGTACGGATTGCAAGACAAAGGTATGGACACGGTCGAAGCAAATTTGGCTTTGGGGCACAAAGCGGATATCCGCGACTACGGTGTGGGGCTTCAGATTTTGAAGGACCTTGGGCTGAAGGAAGTTCGTTTACTGACCAACAACCCAAAGAAAACCGAAGCGTTCAATTTGCGAGGTTTTGACATTACGGTCGTGGACCAAGTCGCCATCGTGTCTCAGTCCAACGAGCACAATGCGGAGTATTTGGCGACCAAGCGAGACAAAATGGGGCACCGCTTGCCGGAGTAGTACGTGTCCGAATCCGTGACTGTAGTACCTGTCCGAATCCGTAACGATTGGGCGCAGCGATCAATGGAAGCCCGCCGCGTCAGCAAGGACACCAATGTCGCCTTTCACTCCGTGACAGAGCGTTCTCCCACGGAGAGACTGACATCAAATAACCGCTCGCAAAATCTGGGCAAAAAAGTCACTCTTTAAAACCAGCGTTTAAAGCCTTGAGGGCGACGAGCACAACGGTGAGCTTTATTCATTCAGATCAAGTCAGCCAGCATTCGCGGTTGCTGTGCGAATCGTTCGCGCGAGTGACCGGCGGCAATTTGCTGCCACTGTCTGTCGACGACAATTCTCCGGCCGCGCTGGCCGAACAACTGTACGAACTCGACGCGGTGGTGCTGAGCCACGACGGGGGAAGCGATCCGGTTTTTACTTACGCGAACCGGCGAGCACAAACGCTTTTCGAATACGACTGGAATACGTTTTTGACGCTTCCATCGCGGCTATCAGCCGAGCCCGATTGTCGAGAAGATCGTTCGGCGATGTTGCAGGAGGCGGCCGAGCAAGGTTACATTTCAAATTATGGCGGCGTGCGAATTTCTGCGTCCGGTCGGCGGTTTGAAATTTCGGACGCGATCATTTGGACTTTAGAATCCGACGACGGGTCAAAAATCGGACAGGCTGCGGTGTTTGATCAGTTCGTGTATGTTTAGAGAGCGACTTTGGCGCTGCTAGTGGGCTTGGCTGCACGTCAGGTTGGACGATCGACCGAAGTACTACCGACACGCTGAATATAAAGCAGCTTCCAGACCTTAAGAAACGCTTGAAGTCGCTTCCAAAAATAATCCGCTCGCCAATCTCTGACCGATTCATCTCACTTATGTATTTTGCCTTCAATTCAAGCTTCGATCGAACCTGCTCTCTGCTCCGTATCCTCATGGTAAGCCTGTTGATCGCTGTGCTGACCGGTTCTCTTCACGCCCAGACAGGTAACTCGACTAGGAAAATTCGAGTCACACCAAACTCGACGTCGAAAAAAATTGGCTCAGCCGTCAACTGGCAGCCGGACTTCGGCACTGCCGTCGCTGAATCAAAACGAACTGGTAAACCGTTGTTTTGGTATGTGCCGACGCTGCCGGACACTTTCATGGACCGCAAAATCGAGATCCACCGGTACATGTTGGCGGGTCCGTTTTCGTGGCCGACGATCATTAAGTCGCTCAACGAAAATGCGATTTGTTTAAAGAGCACGCCAACGCGGCAACAGCAACGGAAGTTCGACCTGCAGAAATACAAATTTGTTGAACCAGGTTTTGTCGTTCTTCACGCAGATGGCACAAAGACCTCTCACGTCGATAAATTGACAACGTTGCATCCGGTTTGGTTGAACACGTTGATTCAAAAAACAATCGGCGTTTCAGACCCTGTCGGTCTTTACTCGGCGAACGCGCAGCCAGTCTGGGGATTGCTTGCCAACCAGAGGTTTGCAGACGCGTCGGCACAGGCCAAGCAAGCGTTGGGTGAATCCGATCTCTCGGATGCGCAGCGAGCCGAATTGGAATTGCTGTCAGGTATGGCGGTTTTCCGAAGCGGCCAACACGCGGAAGCGATCGAGATTTGGAAGGCTGCCGGCCTGCGTTTTCCGAACGAGCCTTTAGCTTGGAAAGCGGCGGCGGAAGCTCAGTTGATTGGCCCTTTTGCCCGTGGCTTTGAATCCCACCGAAACCTACCTGCCGCGGCAATGACCGCCGGGATCGAATCGCGTGGATCCGCAGCCCCCAAGAACGTTTACACTCAGCCGCAATTGGAAACGCGAAGTGTTCGGTTTTTGTTGGACATGCAGAACCGTGACGGAAGCTTTCGAGACAGCGACTATGACTATGGCGGCACCGACAGTTTAGGCAACGTGCATGTGGCCGTTACTTCACTGGCGGGGCTTGCACTGCTGAACCAGTACGAAAACCTGGCGGAGGATTCGGCCGAGCTAAAAAAACGATTGTTCGCGGCGGTTTCTTCGGCAGCAAAGTTTGTCGCCAGCGATGCGAATTTGAACAAGCAGGACCGTGACGAGATCCTATGGGCTTGCGCGTTTCGGTTACGTTTTTTGGTTGCTTGCCAACGATCGGCTGATATTCAAGTAAGGAATGTTGTGCCGTCGGCACAGATCCCTCGCGTTATTGGAACTTTAGAAACGATTCAATCCAAACGCGGTACTTGGTATCACGAATACCCCAATCCATTCACCACGGCCACGGCGTTGTTGGCTTTGCAAGACGCCGCCAGTGCCAGATTCCCGGTGGACGGAGATCGCCTAAGAAAAGGATCTGCAAACCTCGCCAGCCAGCGTTTCCGCAACGGAGCGTTTCCGTACCAGTCTGGCAGCGACAACCAAGCGAAGTCTGCTAACCAATCGACGTTACTGGGGTCGGCCGGTCGGATGCCGTTGTGCGAATTGGCTTTGTTGAAAACGGGTAATTCATCTGACCAGAATTTGATTGCTGCGCTCGAGGCTTCTTTCAAACATCACGAACTACTGGCGAAGTCATACAAGTACGACAATCACACGGACACGCTCAGCTATGGCGGTTTTTTCTTCTGGTACGACATGCGATCGCGATGCGAGGCGATCAAGCATGTGGCGGATGAAGCCCAACGAGCGAAGTTTGTGGCTCAGCAACACGCGTTGCTGATGGGTTTACCGGAGGTCGATGGGTGCTTCGTCGACTCCCACGAACTCGGCCGAGTCTACGCGACATCGATGGCGTTGATCTGCTTCGACCTGCTTGAAGAAGCGCGGTAAGCCGCTCGCGTTCGTTACGAGGCAAAGAGCCACGTAACGAACGATGAGTTAACAAGCCCGTGTGGGGTAGGCGCCGGCATTTCGAGTGAACAAGGCTTTTAGTGCTTCCGGATCGTGACCCGCAATGAATGCGGTGCTGAAATCACAATGCATGATGTTGAATCCGCCGGTTCGCAATCCGCCTAAACCGCGGCTCGCTTGGGTCAAACTCCCAGTGGTCCATTGGATCATGTAGTTTTGTCTTGGAGGCAGACGGTCTTTGCAATTCAGAATGTTTTGATGATAGTATGAAGGTGAAAGGGCAGGGCAACATCGAGTCGCAGGAGAGAAGCAATGAGTGAGTTGATTCCCGACAAAGAATACCGTGAGTGGATTGTCTCGATCAAAGGACGAGTACAGGCGTCCCAGCTCAAGGCTGCCGTTGCAGTCAATTACGCCATGCTGGAGCTTTATTGGTTTCTGGGCGAGCAAATCATTGAGCGTCAGGAAACAGTCAAATGGGGAGATGGTGTCCTTAAGCAGATGAGCAAGGACCTCACCACCGCATTCCCCGACCTAACTGGGTTTTCGCGACGAAACCTCTTCTATATGCGAAAATGGGTGCGTTTTTGGCGTGGAAACAACTCAATAGTGCAGCAGCTTGCTGCATCAAGCTCGGCAATAGTGCAGCAGGCTGCTGCACAATTGCCGTTATCCGCGAACAGCTTGTTTCACAAGTCCCTTGGGGCCACAACATGGTCCTCTTGGACAAGCTTGACAATCCCGTAGACGCATTGTTTTACGTCCAAAAAACGATCGAAAACAACTGGTCTCGCTCCGTCCTTACGCACCAGATCGAATCTGGACTGCACTTGAGAGAAGGCAAGGGAGAAGGCAAGGCGATCGACAACTTTGACGCCACGCTGCCAACGCCCGAAAGCGACTTGGCTCGGCAATTGCTTCGCGATCCGTACAACTTTGACTTCCTAGCCCTAACCAAGCGACATAACGAACGGGAACTTGAAGACGGTCTTATCGATCACTTGACTAAGTTCCTGTTGGAGCTGGGAGCGGGGTTCGCATTCGTTGGACGCCAGTACAAGATCAACGTCGATGGCGATGACTACAGCATCGACCTGTTGTTTTATCATTTGCGACTACACTGCTATGTGGTGATTGAATTGAAAGTCGAAAAGTTCAAGCCTGAATTTGCTGGCAAGCTGAACTTTTACATTTCGGCGGTCGACAGCCAAGTCCGCACGGAGGTTGACGGACCTACGCTAGGCATTCTGATTTGCAAAAGCAAAAGTGATATCAAAGTCGAATACTCGCTACGGGGTTTGAGCAATCCGATCGGTGTAAGCGAATATCAAATTACTGACAACCTGCCAGATGATTTACGATCCTCATTGCCAACGATTGAACAGATCGAAGCAGAACTGGGGTATGAATAATTGGATCGAATGTTCCGTTCAAGGCGTAGCTGTGCATGTGGTTCGTGGCAGGTCTTTCCTGCGGTTGGAGACCAAGCAGAAGGTAGTGGTCAATCGGCGGCTCTCTTGAGCAACGAAAGTCTTGAATCCGTAATTAGCTGGCAGCCTCGGCGGTCAAGCTGGCTTACTTAACCTTAAGCGTATATCATCGAGCGATGCAGGCCATCAGCACTGCGTTTTGGGATGCTTATTTGCGTGACAACAAAGAAGCTAAGACATGGTTGACGACCGACGCCGCGCGGTCCGTTTTAGAAACCAAGGATCGCTGGCAACACAAGTGACGCTTCCTTGTGGGACGCAGGAATTTTCGGGTTTAGAGAGTTCGGGTTCGCAAGCTGTGTGAATGCTGTCCTTCGGGATGCGATTCGATTCGCCGCGCCCAAGTACAAAGCGATGTACATCGTTTGGGCATCGTAATAGCAGCCATGGTTATTTTTAGCGGCAGCTTCCTGAACGACTAAATTAACAGTCGTTAAGTTAGCAGCCGTTAACCACTTGAGGTATTCCGGGGACTCGGCTGCCTATGTCTTTAAACCTTCGCGTTCAGATCGCAGCTTGTAGCCGTGTTCGATTCTTTGTGGCTGGTAAGTTTAAGCCTGTAGATAGCGGTTTGGCATTGAGGCCCTGTCGTTGTCTAGTCGTCGTACGCGGCTCTTGAGCGGCGGCGAGAACGGCGTCTGCGGTAGGTGGTTTGTTCGCCTTCGATAAACCAATAGCCACCTAGTACTTTGTAGAACGCAAGGATCATCAAGGCACCGGCTGCCCCCACAAAGAATCCTTGTAGGCTGACAGGTTTGACCGGTTCGTATTCTGAAAAGTATTGCAAGCAGGCGCAACCGATCAACGTGCCAGCGATCCCCATCAATACTGTCGCGATCGATCCACCAGGATCTCGGCCAGGCATCACTGCTTTGGCGGCTAGGCCTACTACGGTTCCAAATCCAATCCAAGTTAACGCCAAATTGCAGTAGTCGGCGAGTTGATCAAATTCCATGGGTTTGCTTTGCTACGACGAGTGGTGGGTTGGTGAAATTAAGACGGTGAGGGCTGCACGCTAGGAATAGCGATGCGCATTGCTCTAAGGTAGCAAGAATGTCGGATTCGATGCAATGTCGATATCGGGCGATCCGATGGCAGTTTGAAGCTCCTGTTCACGGGCATTGCTAGTGGTCTGTCAATGTTGAACTTTAGGGTAGCTGGATTCGCCAGAATTCAGTTTGATTCAGAGGAAACCGAACTCTGGCGAGTCCGGCTACATGTTT
>JALZWN010000145.1 GCA_023300235.1 Mariniblastus sp. | reverse complement strand
GCGACCACCGAACCGGGGCGAGCAATCTACCATCTTTTAAAGCACGCGAAATACCGGTTTCGTTCGCATCGCATTGTCACTCTGCGCCTGCAGCCAGTTCAAGCACTAGTAAATTGATTGCTTCTGTCGCATCGCATGCCGGAATTGCCTTGTTGGCAAGATTTCTAATTCGTCGCAGTGTATTCACATTTTGAATTAGACCCTTATTCCACAATACTACCATATCACTGGTCAGTGCTTCAAGCATTTCATTAGATGGGTTTTCGACACCGATGGCATTGGAATACCGTTGAAGCACTCGTTTGAGTTCCTTCTCGCTTACGCGGCATTCAGTGCACCGCACACAGTCCGCATCAACATAAAACCCAAGTTCCTCGAACCAGTGTTTCTGCTCGCGTGCGAAGAATATAAACTTCCGCTTACAGTCTCGACACAACTTCAGTACGTCGACGTAGTAACCACGCGGGAAAGTGGCGCAGTTCTGGCGACTGGTGTCCGCAGGGATTGCCGACTCGATGAAGATGTCCGCATCCTTGTAGCCCCAAAATGAATCGCGGACCATCTTGTCCGTTGCATTAAAAGCTGACGGAATAGACGCCCCGCCATATCGCGGGTGACAAACGACCTTGTCGCTAGTTCGTTTTTTACGTTTACCCATATTTTCAAGCGGAATAACGTCCGCGATGCCCCCGTCACAGTAAACAAATCAAACATAAAAAGCCAACACGTGACTTAAGACCAACGACATGCTACCCCATTATTCGGCAGGAGTTTGCAGCGTAAATTGCCGTTGATCGTGAGTGGAGCGAATAAGTTTGTGCAATGGCTCGGATCGCCATACCTTACCCGTGTCGGCATGACGCCAAACGTGATGTGCCTCATATTTGTTGACCAGCCGCAATTCGTGGTGCCAATGGCCGCTTTCATCGAATTTCATTACACGGAAATCATCAGAAATGGAAACGTTGTTCATTGAAGGCACATTGTCACCAGACCGTCGAATATCAAACGGGTCGCCACCAAATCCATCGTTAATTACGATCCAGTAGCCTGTATCATTCTCCCAATGCCCAATCCAGGTATGGGAAGGTAAACCGGGGACAGGCAACGGATCTTCTTATATTAACACTATTCGGCGTCCCGAAAAATACCAACAGGCCCAAACATTGCCCTAGTGGCCCTCGGATGAACATTTTTGTATACTAAGTCATGTGTCAGCGTATCTTGCGGCTTCGCTCTGCGGGTTTTGCAAGAAACCAAGAGGATTTTACGATGGGGTGTTCAAGAAAGAGCTGCCCCCAGTTTCTTTTGTTCGGTGGTCAAATGAATTAAAGCCGATCTTTAGGGTGATATCATGCCTCGTTGTGCTCGTTCAGAATCGGTGGACCCTTTAAGTCCGCAGTTTGTTCATGTTTGGAATCGCTGCGTGCGTCGCGCGTTCTTGTGCGGAAGGGATCACTACAGCGGCAAGAACTACGAACATCGTCGAGTTTGGGTTCGGAAGCGTATCGAACACTTGGCCAGTTGTTTCGGTATCGATGTGGTCACTTTCGCGATCATGTCAAATCATACTCACCAAGTATTAAAGACACGCCCTGATGTCGTGGCGACTTGGGACGATCGTACGGTGGCGGTTCGATGGCTGAGTATTGATCCGAAAAAGCGTGATGGAAAGCCCGTCCAATTCAGCGAAACAGAGATCAACACGATATTGAGTGACAGCGAGCAAATTGCTTCGTTGCGTTGCCGGCTTTCGGATGTTAGTTGGTGGATGCGTTGTTTTTCTCAGCACATTAGCTGGCGAGCCAACCGCGAAGACGACGTGACAGGACATTTCTGGGAGTCACGGTTTTGTCATGAAGTAATACTCGACGAGGCTTCTCTGTTGGCTTGCATGATCTATGTGGACCTGAATCCTATTCGCGCCGGCATGGCGAACACGCCCGAAGAGTCAGATTTTACTGGCATCAAACAAAGAATCGATGACTTGCGAATCCACCTCGGTAAATCGCACGTCGAGTCGGGCAGATTAGGAGCGAGTTCGAGCGACTTACATGCGTGGGAGCGTTTGGCTAATGTAGCCAATGAATATAGCGGCTGGTTGAGCCCGATAGAGATCGATGAAATGCATGATCCGCTTGGGGCAGATGCGGAATCAAACGGTCGTCGCTGCAGTCGCAAAGGCGTATTGACGATGTCGGTGCTTCGCTACATCGACCTGGTGGAATGGTGCGGTCGAGAGATTCGTAGCGACAAACGAGGATCGATTGCAAGCGACTTGTCACCAATTCTTGGTAGGTTGGGGCTCGACGGTCAAACACTGATCGGAGCCGTGTTGAAATCCGGTAGTGGGATGCAAGTTGCCGAAGCAATGCCTCCGGACTGCACCAGCGAATACGCGACTCCAGCTACCTGACCATTTGGACTGGTAACTTCTTCAGCAAGGAAAGCACTGCTTTGTTCGTCCAATAGACCGACAATCAGCTTAAAATGCTGCGCCGGTTTTGCGCTGGTTGTGCCCGAACGCTATGTTTAGCAGCAAAAACACCTTCAAGCGTCCGCCATTACCCCGCCAGCGTAAACGCTCAGTCGTTTCAAATTTCAATCAAGCTAAAACGGTGATGCAAAACACCGATTACAGGAGTGGCCAACCAAAAAACGGCGGCTGTCCCCGGACAAAGGCGGACAACAGGAGTGACCAACCAAAAAAACAGCGGCTGTCCCCGGACAGAGCCGGACAGAGTCCCGGCCAAGTATCGTTTCACCCCCGACTATCACTCGATCAATTGTTCCGCTTTTCTCGAAAATCCGGATTAGGCGAGTAATCAATCCACCTATCCGTGGTCAAACCGGCTTGAGGCGTTTCGTAGGAACCAC
>JALZWN010000144.1 GCA_023300235.1 Mariniblastus sp. | reverse complement strand
TCAACTTCAGTGGCTTCAACTTCAGTGGCTTCAACTTCAGTGGCTTCTACGACTTCTGCCTCACCTGAAACTTCCGCTTCCTGATAGGTCAACATCGAACCCGTCAACGCTGCTGGAGTCGGCAAAACGGCATTCCAAAAGGATTGCCCGGGGCGTCGTTGCCGCGGAACCACCGAAGACTGCTCAGCTTCGTTCGCTTCAACCGGCGCACTTTGCGAAGCACCTTCAATGGAAACTGAGTGCATCATCAACTGGCCTTGGAAGGTATCAGCAAGGATCTCATCAAGCTCTTTAAACTTCTTGATCTCGGAACCTTCGCCTTCCCACGCTGGCAAGTTACTATCAACTTTATATTTGCGACCAACCATGTCGCCTTTATTGCCGTATACCGTCACATCGAATTCGACTTCTTCGCCGGTACCGGTTGGCATCTCCATTTTCAATGCGTTCAACTTTGATCGAATCGCTTCCAAGTCTTGCTTCTCGTCGAAGACCATCCGAGCCGTTGAGCCGCCTCGCAAATCTTGATCCAAGATCCGAGCACCCAACGTGAACGTTCCGATCAAACCAGCAACGATCAGTCCCAACGAAACCAAACCCGTTAGCTTGGTTTTGCTCAAGAACTGATAGTTTCCTTTCTCAAGGATCTGTGACATGTTCAGGTCCTTCAACCAACGCTTGCGTTCCCAGATATCAAACACCAAACGCGAAACATAAATCGCGGTGAACATCGACATCAGGATTCCCAACACCAACGTCACGGCAAAACCTTTAATTTGTTCGGTTCCGATCGCGTACAACACCAACGCCGTAATCAACGTGGTCACGTTCGCATCGACAATCGTTGTACGAGCCTTATCAAAACCATTTCGAATCGCCATTCGCAACGCAGCACCGCGAGCCATTTCTTCTCGAATACGCTCGAAGATCAGCACGTTTGCATCCACCGACATACCGACGGTCAAAACCAAACCCGCCAAACCGGTCAGCGTAAACTTAACACCGATCGCCATGACCAAAGCCAAGATCAAAACCAAGTTCAACAGCAACGCAAACGCCGCCACGAATCCAGCAAAACGGTAATAGACCACCATGAAGATCAGCACCAAAGCCATCGACACGCCGATCGCCCAGAAACCTTTTTGCTTCAGTTCGTTACCGAGCGTCGATTCAATAAAGTCCGTACTGATCGGTTGCTTGTTCAACGCAACGTCCAGCTTACCACTCTTCAACTGAGCGATCAGGTCGTCGATTTCTGCTCTTGAAAAATCGCCGGTGATCGTTCCTCTAGTCGAGATGCGATCATTAATCGTCGGCGCTGAGTGCAAAAGACCGTCGAGCACGATACCCATCGGCTTGTCGACGTTTCTACCGGTCAAGCGTCCCATTCGCTTACTACCTTCGCTCGTCAAATTAAAGGCCACGCTATTGCCGCCCTTTTCGTCCATTTGCCAAGAGACTTTAGAAAGATCCTTACCTTGAACGTCCATACGTTCTTCTGGCTGAGCGACAAGCACCTGCAAGTCACGGATTCCTTCATCGGCTGCCCACTTAGACAACGCAATCTTGGCAGGGTCTGAATTCATGCCAAAGAACTGCGGAGGCAAATTAACCAACTGCCCGGTCGAACCGTTACGCACCTGAGTGCCACGACTTGGGACGAACTTGAACGGAGCGTTCTTTTCGATGATGCCAAGCTTTTCATTGACCACCCGAGCGATACCGACCCACTTACCCAGCACCTGACCGGCGGCAGACTTAACCTTGCTGCTACGCTCGCCACGTTCGGCCAGCTCACGAGCGACCTGCACGAGCTCAGAATGATCTTGTCCGTTCGCGATGATTCGGAACTCCAGCAAACCGACCTCAACCAAGTTGTTCCAAGTGTCTTTGGCCTGAGCCAAATCAACGGTCGGCATGGTGACTTCAATCTTGTCCTTGCCCAGCGGGCGGATCATGATTTCTTCGGTACCTGACGGATTCACGCGGTTCATTAAAACCGGGATAATGTCTTCGGCTCGCGGCGGTTCGCCGTTTCCGCTATCGATCTCGCTTAAGTTCAACGAGCCGATCATGTTGATACCACCGCTCAAGTCGACGCCGAACTTCGGCGGCCACTTTGCAAAGATCATCAACGAAGCAACCAAGATACTCACCGCGACAACCGCGGCTCGACCTGAATACTCAGACACTCGGAGTGAGCTGGTTACGAAACGAGCCAAGAAAATACCACCGGCAACGGCAGCAATCAGTAGCAAGAATAAAAACATCCCGCTCTGGAAAAATCCGGCACCAAATAAGGTTAGAGCTGGCGTAGAAATTGCCTCAAACATCGAGCGATTCCTGAAGTGTGTGGAAAGATAGTTCGCGAGTGCACCAGCCAAACAAAATGACTGGGCGTAATATTCAAAAAAACTCGCTCGTTTGCCCACCAACCATCCGGCCCATCAAGATGGACGCAGTCACTGGAAGACTAACGAAACGAATCAGCTTTGTTTTTTGTCACTATCTTCGTCTGTAACAACGCGAACGATGGAACTAGCAAGAACTTGCATTCGAGCACCGCTAGAATCGTCGACTCTTAGAGTCACGTATTCCGCATCCGATCGGTGGTTCACAACGGTGCCGAGAATTCCGCCCGCCGTTAAAACTTGATCGTTCTTTTTCAGGTTTGCTAATAGCTCCGACTTGCTGACTGAGCCTTTACCACCTTGTTGTGGCTTGGCGGACATCGTCAGGTACAGCACCATCACTCCCATCATCGCAATGAAAAAGATCCAGTTGCCGCCGAATAGGCCGCCTGGATCTTCCCCTGCTTTATTGGCAGCCGCAGCCGCAGCCTCCTTGACGGGGGCGGTCTGAGCCTGAGCAATAATCAGCCAACAAAATGAGTAAAGATGGTCCATTGATCGTTTTCTGCTAATTCAAGATCAGCAAGTGGAGTTCCAATCGCGTGTTATCAAACGGCCGTAGTTAGCCGGTCAAACTTGGTCAAATCGGGGGTCGCTCAAGTTATTTACTCGCGCGACTTTTTTTCGATTTTTCCGCTATTTCAAGCCGCAAAGCATAAATCGTCACTTGGAAAGCAACAAGCCCAACCCTACGCAGTTTTGAAAGATCCCCGGTTAAATCCTCGGTATCTGCTCGATTTTGCCCTCAGAGTGATCCACCTACCCCCAAAAAACAAAAACTAGGTAAACCACAGAGTTCAGGAGGCCGCGCTCCCATGCCTCAATGATCCGCTGGTCGCAAGTTCCAGCGAAACAACCCGAGCGTGCCTACCGGCTTCTACTTAACACGAGACTTTCCGCCTTCCGCCTTCCGCTTTCCGCTTTCCGTTAAAACGGTTCACGGCCAATCATTGAACGTACCGAACCATCACCAACGCGCACCGAACACTTAAAGCCTGCCAACGAACCCACCAACGCGAACCTCCTCCAGCCAAGTCCGTCTCATTGGTTATGAGCAAAACCTCCACCCCATCCCAACCAGCTTTAGCGTCGGTCTGCCGAGCGATCCACCCGGAAGACCTTTCGGTGGGCGACTACATCACCGTCCTCCAACAAACCCACCAGATCGGCACCTTCGCATGGTGCAGCATCGACGCACACCAATTCCCGCCCAACGAAGCCATCGAACTAACCATCCGCGGTCAATTCGCCGCGTTGGAAGTCAAAGACATCTGCTTCCCATTCTTGCTGTGCACCGACGACGCCGACGAGGTCCACGTTATCGACAGTCGCTCGAACCAATTGGGCAAGCTTGCCCCCTCCTTCGTCGACAACTTTAAAAAAGCCAACAAGGCCCTAGAAAAAAAACTGGACAAGAAAAAGAAATCCAAGAAGCGAAAAAAACGCAAGGCTAAAAAGTAAAGGCACCAGAAGCCAATGAACCTGTCGGCAAAGAACCGATCGCCAAAGGCCCTGTAAGCAAAACGCTTCAACAGATCAACCAACTCGTTTGCAAGCAACACATCATCGCCGCTAACTGGCACCCGGTCGATCGGTATACAAGCCTTCACAGTTCCAACAAACCTCAAACCCAACGTCAACCGTTTCACCGCAACCACAAGTCCACTCAGCAATCGCGGCCGAATCCGGTGCGCCGACGATCAGGAACTCTTGCTTAACCACCAGTGCCGCTTCCGCATCCGCCTCACGAATCATCACCGACGGCGAAAACGAACTGGAAGTACCCGCCAGAATCGACAGCCCGCCCGAAGTTTCATTCGCCACCCGGCTTTCAATTCCACGGTCCGCCAACATGGCCCGCAGCGCGTGTGCCTCAACCACGCTGGCAAACTCCGCCAACGTCACCACCTTGCTTTCGCTGGACTCGATTTCTTTTTTCTTTTCAGCTTCTTTTGCCATCTCCGGCGTGTACCTGGGAGACTGGAAAGGGTTTTGATCTTCAACGTTCATCAGTCAACCAATACGAAAAGAGGACTCAGGGAAGCAACATGCTCCCCGATTATATCCGAACGTAATTATATCCGAACGTTGAACTGCCTGCACTTCCAAGAGAGCTGGCCAAACTCAAACTCGTAAACAAGGCCATGCTTGATGCCGACCGAAGAGTGCTTCCTGCCTATCTGCACGCATGGCAGGCAGGAAGCACGACCACCATAGTTCCTGAATAACGGGCCGGTTGACTTAGCCATTGGCAGATAGTCGCCTTTCACTCTGTGAAAGTAGCGCTTGCATGGGCGAACTATCAGGACCGGATTTCTACAAAGCTAAGGTGCACTCGACCAATCGCTCATCCCGTCACTCCTGCGCAGTTCTTTGGATAAACGCCGGCCTAAAAACAGACGCCTGTTTATTCAGAGCCAACCGCTTTGTGAACGTCCACCGAAGGTAGCGCTACTTTCATGGAGTGAAAGGCGACGATGGGTGGCCGCGCTGGCGGGCTTGTTGATTTAATAGTCTTTGGCGAAGCCTAAACAATGTGGTGATGGGCTTCCAGACTGTCATGCGCGCAGGCAGTCTAGAATTCATTCTAGCAGACGGATTTGTTGACTAAATCAACAGGCCCTGACGCGGCGGTCTACCATTCAAAGACGACCTAAGAAACGCTCTTACCCTTAGCCCAGCCAGCCATTCGAGTTTTATAAAACTCCAAAAAGCGATCTTCGGCAATCGCCTCTCTCGCCTGACGCACCAGCCGAGCGTAATAGGCCAGGTTATGCAGCGACAACAACGTCGGCCCCAGCATCTCACTGGCCTGAAATAAATGCCGAATGTACCCACGGCTCAAATGAGCGTACTCGGTTTCGATGCCCGCCTGCAACGGCCGATCATCGAGCGTATGCACGGCATTCTTCATCTTCAAAAATCCGTCGTCCGTAAACGCCATCGCGTTGCGACCATTGCGAGTCGGCATCACGCAATCGAACATATCCACGCCTCGCAAAATCGACTCAAGCAAATCCTCAGGCCGACCAACGCCCATCAAGTAACGTGGCTTGTCCTCCGGCATCACCGGGCAAGTCGCCTCCAAAATCCGATACATCTCCGGCGGCGGCTCACCAACGCTCAAACCGCCGATCGCGTAGCCCGGAAAATCCAAGGCTGCCAACGCCTTCGTGCAATCGACTCGCAACCCCGCATCCAAACCGCCTTGAATGATCGCGAACTGCACCTGCGACTCCAACGTATGAGCATCCTGACAGCGTCCCGCCCAACGAATCGAACGCTCCATCGCTTCGCGGACTTTTTCGATCGAGTTTGGCAGTTCGATGACGTGATCAAACACCATCGCAATATCCGCGCCGAGCTTCTCTTGAATCTGCACGCTGCGTTCGGGCGTAAACTCAACTTTGGAACCATCGATGTGACTGCGAAACGTCGCCGCGTGCTCGGTGACCTTCGTACTTTCGGCCAAACTAAAAACCTGAAACCCGCCGCTATCGGTCAGCATCGGACCATCCCAGCCCATGAAGTTAGGCAAGCCGCCAAAATGATCGACGGTGTCTTCGCCGGGCCGCAAATGCAAGTGATAGGTGTTGCCCAAAATAATCTGAGCACCAGTAGACTTCACTTGTCCGGTCGTCATCCCTTTGACCGTCGCGCAAGTCCCCACGGGCATGAACGTTGGCAAATCAATCACACCACGAGGCGTCGTCAGACGTCCGAGCCGAGCACCACAGTGTTTGTCGACGTGCAGTAATTCGTATTTAAAACCGGGCTTCATGATTGCAAACCAATCAACAATAGAAATCTTTGCTTCGTTTAACGGCCAGCCGGAAGGCGTCCGTCCGTTTGTCGTCCGTGCTTCACTTATCCGTCCGCGTTCGCTTCATCTGGCTGAAACATAAACGCGTGTACAAACAACATGATCGCGCCGGCCACCAAAACAGCATCCGCAATATTAAAATTAGGCCACGGGTCAAACATCGGCACGCCTTCAAGCCGAAACAAAACCCAATCTCGCACGTTCGTTCGAATCGCTTCCGGAAAGCCCTCCGTAAAACCCCAACCAACTCGATCGTACAAGTTCCCGAAAACACCGCCGGTCACTAGCCCCATCGCAAACGTCAACCAGCGATCCTTAATCCCACCAAAACGAAACAACCAAGCAAGAATCCCGATCACCGCAACGACCGAAAAAATAGCAAACAGCCAACTGAAACCTTTTCCGATTCCAAACAACGCACCGGGATTAGTCGAAGTCTGAATCCCAAAGATCCCTTCGACCCACCACTGCTGAGCTTGCGGATACCCTTGCTCAGCTCGTTCGACCGAAAAGTGATTCGCGAACATGTACGACTTGGTCATCAAGTCCGCTGCCAAGCCAATCATCGCCGGCAAAAAAAACAGGGCGTAGCGACCTAAACTCGGTCGCTCGCCCTGGTTTGTATTATTCGAAGTCGTCGTCTTTGCACTCTGCTCAGCACCTGAACCTAGTTCAGAATTCGCTGACGCATCAGGATAGGCTGGCTTCTTTCTCACTCTGGCACTTAACGCAAAACGGTGTGTAGGGCATAACTTTCAAACGCATTTTGGGAATTTTCCCACTGCATTCAGCGCACGAACCATAAACGCCGTCGTTTATCCGCTCAAGGGCACCTTCGATCTGGGAAAGCGTTTCACCCTCGTTTTTCATCAGCATCAAAGTATTGTTTTGCTCAAAAGTGTCGGACCCCATGTCAGCCATGTGATTGGACACTCCCGAAGAACCAGAACCGTGTTTACCTGACAGAGCCGCATCGGCCAACGTGGAAACATCGCCTCGCAGCCGCGAACGCAACGCTAACAACATCTCCTTAAAAGGTTTAACTTCCGCCTTTTTCATCTTCGCCATCGGATTCTCCAGTAGGAATCTGGCTCGCCAAAATGCCCTGTGAGCACCCGGACGAGGGTTAATCGGTCGCTTAATCGTAGGTACGAGGCGTCCGGTATTCAATTAAAATAGGTCCAAAACTCCACGTTTTTGTTGC
This sequence comes from Mariniblastus sp., assembly GCA_023300235.1. Lineage (GTDB taxonomy): Bacteria > Planctomycetota > Planctomycetia > Pirellulales > Pirellulaceae > Mariniblastus. Next base: position 2,067 of record JALZWN010000144.1, on the reverse strand, counting down.
ATCTAGGTTAAAAACACACCGGTCAGGCACTATTACCAGTCTCTCCCCCCCGTTCAGATCCGCGTTTCACCACGGGTTGTCTCAAACCCGAAAGCCGTGGATAAAAGGGGGTAAACCTTCGCAGGCCATTTCCGCACTTAACGCTTCGACCCCATAAACGTTATTAGCTTTAATACGGAATTAGGCAAAAAGTGTTTCGATTTTCAACGCTTTTTGAATACTTTCATCAATTTTGGCCCACGATCAATTTCGCTCTCGCAGCTTAGATATTCGTCAAAAACCCTCAAAAAACAGACTTTCAACGAAAAACAACCACCCAAAGGAATTCAATGATCAAACTCGCCATTAGTGGAGCCGCTGGCCGGATGGGGGCTCGCCTGATCGATCTCGGCAACCAAAACGACCATTTCCAAATCGTGGACGCCGTCGACTCTGCCAACCACCCAAAAATAGGCGAAGACATCGGCCCGATGTCAGGAATCGGCCCGATCGGAGTCCCGCTGGCCGCCACGTACGAAAACTCTCCTGCGGCGGTGATCGATTTTTCCGTGGCTGCTGGAGCCGATCAAGCGATCGATTTCTGCGCGTCTTCAAAAACCCCGCTCGTCATGGCCACCACCGGCCTTGAAGAATCCACAAAAAAGAAACTCCACGACGCCGCCAAAGACATCCCGATCGTGTTCGCACCCAGCATGAGCCTAGCAGTCAACCTTTCGATGAAGATGGTCGAGATGGCGGGCAAGGCCCTCAAAGACCACGCCTCTGGTGTGGACGTTGAAATCATCGAACGGCATCATCGTTTCAAAGCCGACTCGCCCAGCGGAACCGCATTGAAGTTCGGTGAGATCGTGGCGTCGGTGATGGGGCAAACCAATCACCAGCACGGACGCGAAGGCATGGTCGGCCAACGTCCCCAAAACGAGATCGGCTACCACGCCGTTCGCACCGGCGACAACCCCGGCGAACACACGATCGTCTTCGGTATGCTTGGTGAAACGATTGAGCTAAAAGTCGGCGCGTCCAATCGCGACTGTTACGCGGCGGGTGCATTAGCCGCCGCGGCCTTCGTCGCCGAACAAAAACCAGGCATGTACGACATGTACGACGTGCTTGGATTTTAAAACTGCTGGATTTTAAAACAGTTTTAGTGCTTACCCCAATACTTCGCGACCCAATAGAAAATGCGTCGCACAACAAAGGTTACGGGGTAAGCTCTTAGTTTTGGCCGAGCTGACAACAAAAAACTGAACTTCTCCGTTTAGCCGTTTAGCCGATGACTACGGCTTCTCACGCTAAAACCGCAGCGATCGCCAAAGCGGCTAACTTTATCACTCAACGGACACTCACCATGGCAAAATGCGACGAAGGATATCTCTGTTGTGTTTGCGGCGATGACGTGGAAAACATCACCGACAGCGATCTGTACCTGCGGTTCGTGATTGGTTTGCTCGACCCCGAACTACTTCACGCACAACCCGAAAAACACATCCGCTGCAATCCAACCTTGGCACAATTCATCGTGGCCGACGACTTCGCACCGGTCGAAGTCGAACCCGATTTCGCCAAACAAAATCTCGACCCAGAATACGTCTCTCAACGAGAAGCCTTAGTCACTCGCGGCTGGCATCGCCTCAAAGAACTCAAGGCACTCGGCGAAGTTTCGATCCTAGAGTTCCCTCTTCCCGAAGTGATCGAAGCTCTCCAACAGAAAAAAACTTAAACCAGCGGCCAAAACTTCGATGCTTCTTTTTCGATGCTTCTTGCTACTGCTGTGTGGCAAAGACCAGCCGTATCACACGAGCACTTACGAACAGGCACTGGGAACCACGAGGGCCAACTAGCGTAAATGAAGTAGCAGCAACGGAACCGAAGTAGCAGCAACGAAACCGAAGTAGCAGCCCAACCGAGCCAAGTGCCTATCCCCGCAACCTTTCCGAGCTACACTTCTGCGGCCCTGCTGCGAAGTATCAAGTCAAGCACTTAGGCAAACGCTGGCAAACGCTGGCAAACGCTGGCAAACGCTGGCAAACGCTGGCCAACGCCAACGCCGCCACTGCTCCCTAGGAA
>JALZWN010000143.1 GCA_023300235.1 Mariniblastus sp. | reverse complement strand
GGCTTTTTCTTCGTTGCACAGCTTGCCGCCGCTGCTCTCGGTCGCCGCTACGGCGGCATGGGTGATCGCGTCCGGGCCAACCACGTTTGCACCGACGGGTCCGACTTGGACGACAGCGTCATTGGATCTAATCGCGCTATCGGAGATCACTGGCAACCCACGAACGGTCCGCGCGACGTCGGCGCCTAACGCGTAGCCCTGCAGGTAATTTTGTTGCTCGGGCGAGAAGCCCTTTGATTTTCCAGAGTCGTCACTCTGGTTTGGGTTTTCTGAATCAGTCATGGGATCTTTCGCGGACTTGTCGCCAAGCCCTGAACTAAGGAAGGATTTAGTCCGTGGGAACAATATTCACAGCGCAGTTCTTGTAAGAAGGCTGGTGCGAATAAGGATCAAAATGTGCGAGTGTAAGTTGGTTGACGTCCTCGTAGTGCATCGGCATAAAGACTTGGCCGATCTGCACCGTCGGCGTGATGGCGACTCGAGCGTCGATGGAGCCGCGTTGCGATTGAACCAAAACGCGTTGATGAGCCCGCAGCTTCAAACGCTTGGCGTCGCGCGGATTGACTTCGACGTAGGCCTCGGCCGGATACAACCGCCGCAACACCGCCGATTTCCCGGTGCGAGTCTGCGTGTGCCATTGAGCCGCAGTCCCTCGACCCGTCATCAGCAAAAATGGATACGCTGTCGTTGCCGGTTCGGGCATTGGTTTAGGATCTTCGAACAACAGCTTTGCTTTGCCGTCGGCGTGAAAGAAGCGTCCATCTTCGAACAATCGGCGTTGATTGTTCTCTAAAGCCTGACCCTCTGGCAGCGGCCATTGAATCCCGCCGTTGTCGTCGAGCATTCGATAGTCGGAAATGCCGGTGATGTCACAGGGTTGGTCTTTGGAAAGCTTCGCCAGAATCTTAAACACGGCTTCTGGATCGCTCCAGTCTTTGAACATGTCCTGACAGCCCCAGTAAGATGCGACCAGCTGCAAAATCGAGAAATCCGACAACGCTTGGCCCGGTGCTCGAGCAACCTTTTTGATCACGCCGATGCGACGTTCGCTGTTGATGAACGTGCCGTCCTTCTCGCCCCAACCAGCCGCTGGCAAATACAGATCCGCCAACACGGCCGTCTCGGTCGAGTGGTACATGTCTTGGACGACCAAAAAATCCAGCCGATCCAAAACGTCTTTGCAAAAGTTTTGGTTGATCCAAGAGTGAGCCGGATTGGTCGCCAAAATCCAGAGGCCTTTGATTTTGCCTTTGAGGATTTTGTTAATGATTTCATCGTACGGGTCACTGGCTTCGTGCGGGATCACCGATTCGTCGATGCCCAAAATGCCGGCGACTTTTTCGCGATGCTGTGGGTTGCCAAAATCATGCCCACCCAACAAGCCGGTCGTGTTGCTAAACAGCCGCGAACCCATGGCGTTGCACTGGCCGGTGATCGAATTGGCTCCGGTGCCTGGCCTGCCGATGTTTCCGGTGATCAACGCTAAATTGATGATCGACTGAGCGGTGCGGACGCCTTCGTAGCTTTGATTGACCCCCATCGTCCACCAAAACGAAACTCGTTTTCCGCGATGGATCGCCAACGCCAGATAGGTTAACCGCTCGACCGAAATCCCAGTTGCCTTGGCAACTCGTTCGGCTGAGTACTCGCTGACGTGCTGTTTGAAATCTTCAAAGCCGTTGACGTGCCTGTCGATAAAATCTGGATCGATCCAACCTTCGCTGATCAAGATATTCGCGATACCGTAGAACAAAGTCAGATCAGACTTTGGTGCGATCGCATAGTGGTGTGTCGCGGCGACGGCAGTTTCGGTGGTCCGCGGATCGACGACGATGATTTCTGGATTGTTTTGGTTGCGCAACACCCGCTGCCACATGATCGGATGAGCGATACAAGGATTCGCACCGACGAACACCATCACATCCGAATGCTCGTAGTCGTCGTAAGTGTAAGGCGGAGCATCGAAGCCAAAGGATTGTTTGTAAGCGACAACCGCGGTGGCCATACATTGGCGAGTGTTCCCGTCGCCGTGCTTCATGCCCATGCCAAATTTCGCAAGCGCGCCAAGGAACGCGAGTTCTTCGGTTGGCATTTGGCCGGTCCCCAAAAACGCAACCGACTCGGCGCCGTGTTCGGCTTGAATGGCTCTGAAGCGGCCGGTGAACTGCTCCATCGCGGTCGCCCAATCGGTCGGCTGCAACCTGCCCGAGCGATCTTTCAACAGCGGCGTCGTTCCGCGATCGTTTGACTTCAGTGGCGCCAATGCCTCCCAGCCTTTAGGACAAGCCATCCCCATGTTGACGGGGTAATCCGTGGCTGGGGTGAGGTTGATGGCTTCGCCTTCGCGAAGGTGAACGTTCAGTGAACAACCCGTGCTACAAAACCCACACACTACTTTTGTCGTGGCGTCCGGTTGCACGCGATCAGGTAGCATCCCAAGACCGAAATCGGCCGGCCGCAACAATAAATCTTGCGTCAACGGACCGTCAAAAACGCGTTCAAAAGGCGATGGGATCGGCAGCTTACTGGCTGTTTTCGTGTCGTCAACTTTTGGTTTGTTCATTAGTTCGGTGCTCCTGGCATCCGACGAGCTACAGAGACCGCGAAGAACATGTATCGTTCAAACAACTCTCCAACCAACAACATCACGGCCGAAAACGTCATCAATACCGCTCCACTGCCAGCCGCATCAGTCGCTTGAGCGTTCGCTAAAAACAACGACGGCAACAACAATCCGCCAGACACTAGCAAAGCGAAGCGAATGATCAGCGTCCAGCGAAGTTCACCGGCCATCAGCGAAGCGGCATGTCGCTGAGGAGTGAATTGAACCGACCAGAGATTTCCAAAGATAGATCCTTCGATCGCGAGCTTACAAACAGTGAACAACATCAAGGCTTGGGCCAGCACGTTCAACGCCGCTGCGATGTCGAACGATCCGGATTCGGTAATCGATCCGAACAGCCATGCACTCGATTTTGAATCCACTAAAGCCCACTGCATCGCGAGCATCACCGTCGCGATGCCGACGATTGCTCCCGTTAAAAAGAAAAAGCTGCTCGTTCGAAACGCCGTCCATAACGGACGCTTGGTCGCGATGTAAAGCATCGCACTACTGGCCACCGCAATCGCGCCGGCAATCACCGTCGCGGCGGCAGGAAGTGTTCGCGAGATGCCCGTAATTTGCTCAGGCATTGCCAACCAACCCCAAGCCAACAACCCTGAAGCGGCCCCAGCAAACAGGTTGAAACACAAAATTTCTCGCGACAGCCATGACGTTCGCAAACCCGCCATCGCTCGATAAGCCTTGAATGGTCGACCCAAGTGCAACGTCGCCACGCCCAGTCCCGCACAGAGTATTGCGAAACCAATCGCGTCCAACCTCGCAAACAACCCAGCCGAAATCGACGGGTACGCTTGCTGAACAAAGAAACAAGCGGCAAAGATCCCAAACGCCATCTGCGTCAACGTCAGCATAAACACTAACGGAAAGTGAGCGTGCAGTGACTTGGATACGTAATAGTCGTTGGGTAACAGGTTTCTCGGGAGAACCTTCTTCGTGTTGTATCGTGTGGTCGGCAAGGTCAGGTGGACATCGGGAGCACCGGGGACCAACTGATCCGTTTCACTGTTTTCGATGATTTCTTCGCGGCTGACTTTGCGAATCTTAATCGCTTCGTGCGGACAAGCTTGCACGCAGGCCGGGGCTTCACCGACGGCTAAACGATCCGAGCACATATTGCATTTACGGACGATGCCTTTTTTGCTGCTGTAAGTCGGCACGTCGTAAGGGCACATGAACATGCAATACTTGCAACCGATGCACTGGTCATCCAAGTGCTCGACGATTCCGGTGATCGGATCTTTTTCGTAAGCGTTGACCGGGCAGCCGCCCATGCAAGCCGGTTCCAAACAATGATGACACGACGCAGTTACGTGCTGAATGACAGGAAGTTCGGTATTGCCACCGACCAACGTACCGACATTTCGCCACAGCTCGTCTTCTTCAAGACCGTTCAAATTATGGCAGGCAGCGACACAGGCTTTGCATCCACTGCAGGCATCCAAGTCAACTTCGAAGGAATACTGTTCGCCTTCGCTGGGCTTTTCCAACGGAATCAAGTCGCGATAAACGGGCGAAAGTTCTGGCTTGAGCCGAGCGTCCTGTTGCTGGGCGAAGCGTTCGACCGCAGTGAGTTGTTGTTGTTTTTGGAGGAGTCGATCAATCAATCCAACCGAAGCATCCGCCGCCGATGAATCACTCAACGTGGCCTGATTCGCAGAATTGTGTGAGGCACTCGCCATTTGTATTTTCGCAAGAGGAACTGCATCAAGACTTACCGCTTCCGGACAGCGGTGTTTGCAATGCGTGATCTCTTCGAAAGCAAAACGGAGGCCAAACGTTGTGCGGCGAAGCGACCGAGCGTTTGGCAAACTGGCTTAAGGTTGCTTAAAAACCCACAAGCCACTTTTGCGGAAGCGAAGCAGGCTTAGTTTTTTTTGAAGCTAATTGGGATTGAAAACAAAATTCCTTTAACGTGTCATCAATGCGCGTCAATCGATCAATCAATGCTCAATCTAAGAGCACATTTCCTTCATTACCTAATTCCAAGGCCAAATCAATCGCCATCTACGGCCTAGTGTGCACAAAGTTTAGGCCTTCAGCCAACGCCTTAAGAGGCCATTTAGGGTGCAAACGCCATTCACGAGCATAGACAGATGGATTAACGTCGAATCACTTGCCGCCCCGTTTTGATCACCCTGGCCAGTGACCGCGGCAGCAATCGCTTTGCGACCAACCGCAGCTTGTTTTGCTTCTTAGCCGTCGCTTCCCAATACTCCTTGTAAGGCTCATTGCCGCGAAGGAAATCAAAACGCTCGTCGCCACGATTGATCGCTCTTTTGATCATCTCTGTAAAAAGCAGATGCCCAGGCTCCAACTTCATTGCTGCAGGAGAGTAACCCGACTGATACAGTTGATAGCCCTGCATCGAATCAAAATAGATCTGCACTCCAACCGGATCATCATCTTTGTACGCCACAATGATTTCGACTTGGCCTTTCTGACTCATCTCCATCACCGCCTCGGTCAGAAATTCATCAAACCGTTCGTCTGCGAACACGCCCGGCCTTCCAGTGCTGTTCATTCGCTGAGTATGCAGATCCCGTAACGTCTCCATTGCGGTTTCGATCGGCAACCCTTGGGAAACCGAAGTGATCCTCAATTCGCCCGATTCAAGCCGACGAACCGCTTTGTTGATTTTCCGTCGCAAAGAAGATCGACGCCCTTTCAGGAAATCACCCCATTGCTCGGGCAACTCCAGCACCCAACTCGGCTCCACCTCTCGATCATCCGAATCGTAAACAGTCTCCAACGATGCCGTCAGCGCGTCCGACAGACGATTATCTTTCGGGCATTCCAGTTCAACCACGTCAAACGCTTGCCCCACGAGGTACTCCGAGAGTGACTTTGCACAAGCCTCGTAGTACTGCGGATCGCAAACCAAGTCAACGTAATCGGTACAAGTATCGCCAGATCCTAGAAAACGAAAACGCTTCAAACCAAACCAACGATCGATGTAAAACGGAGCGACACCGACGATTTTCCCGGCCCGTTTAAAAGTCAGCAATCGCAAATCGCCATTAACTTGAAAGGCTTTCCACCATGACAGGTTCCATGAAAAACTGTTCATCGGATCGGTGTCAAATCGCTCCCAGTCACCGCGAATCGCTTCAAATTCCTCTACCGTTTGAACGACGTCTCGGTCCAACGCAGCGTCATCGCTGCACTCAGAACACTGCCCCAATTCGCGGAAGCCCTCGGCAACGCGAGCCTCACAAACATCTCGCTTTGACGCGGGAGCCTGCTGGAGACCTGTCGCGGGAGAGCCAACGTTGGATACTTGCTTCGTCGTGCTTTTTGGCGACTGGCGACTGATCTTTTTTGAACGTATGCTTCGAACTTTCTTCACAAGCGATTGGATCTGGGGAAGTGCTTTCACAGCCGCTTGCGCCAGCCCAGGCTTCAAACTAAAAATCACATTTTGAAACGCAAGCTTTTCGCCCCACAGATGGTCGAGGTTCGAGGTGCCCGGCATCGTACACGAGTCGGCAAGCTGAACGTCATCTCGAAAAAGCTGTTGAATGTTTTCGAGTTCAACTTGACTGCCCGGCGAGAACTCGGCAAAAGAATTCTGATAGCCAGTTTTGTAGCAATACACGGTCGATCCAGACTGGATGTCCGAAATTAAAGCGACCACTTTCCCATCAAGGTTGAGCGTCAAAAATCGGGCTTTTCCCAAGGCTGCACTCTTTCGAATGAGATCGCGGTAAAAATCTCGTGTGGATTTTGAGCAGGCTAGGGCAGTGCCTTCGGCCCCCTTCCAGCCTGATGATTCGATGCGAAGAAAATCTTCGGCCAATTGCTCAAAGTTACTCCGCTCGGTTGAACGCTCCCAAGTCACTTCGCCGACCTTGGCGAGCTTCCTATGACAAAGTTCCAGTTTTTTCCTGCGACTTTTGGAAACGCGGTTTTTAACGTACTCTTCCGCTTCAACCTTCGGGGCGAACGCTGCTCGCTCAAAGTAGTCGCGTTGATATCGAGTGACGCCTTTGTTGGCTTCATGATTCTTTAACAAACAGTCGAATTCCGGAGCAGCCGAGACCGTATCGAGACTCAGCAAAGAGTAACCATCCGCAGCGAGTCGCTCACAAACAATTGCCCAAATTTCCGCAGCATGTTTTTTTGACAACAAGGGAGTTGAGTTGAAACACTGGTCATGCTTCCAAACTTCAGCGGCCTTAAACGGCAACCGGTAAACCTGCTTGGTTTCAATCGGCACGACGCCGACCAACGTTTCTCCTTGCGGAGCATTCAAGTCTTCTACGATCAGCACACGCACTGATTCCGAAGCCAAATACTTCAACGCTGGAATCAAGAAATTTGATTCGAACGCGGGATTACACTGGACTGCGTTTTGAGCCAAAAACTCCCAAGCGGCCGTCCGGGCTTCAATATCTGCAATCTCAACCCAACGTGCGCGAAGATTAGGTTTAGAAATCTGCCGTGCAACTGAAGCAGCAAACGTGGCATTGGCGAAAGACGGCGAACAAGAAACATCTATTAAATTCATCGGCGAGGCAGGCTATAGGGTGGGGGTGTAATAGTGCCCCGTTAGAGACCTGCCGCCTGCGATATTTACAACACGAAAAAACAATCTACCTAAAAAGTACTCAGGGGACTTACGAATTTGCGGGATGATGCAAAAACGCGTCAGTGCACGCGGTACACTACCGCACGCCTTAAAGATCGACTTACAAGGCACTCACTCACCCACTCAGTAAGTCAGACAAAACGCGCCCGACAGTCCCCCCAATTTTTAGGACACAACGTAGCCTTGCCCTCGTTTGACCATTCGCCTTAAGCCGTCCGCCGCCGATCTAAACGCCAGACACCCCCGTCGGCGATGCCCACAACGAGTTAGTCGATCGCCGGGATCGCGAATCCGAGGCAGCTTACCGATCGAAGTGAGCACTACCACTTCACCGATAGAACGAAGGCGAGCAAGCTAAGCTAACGAAACCAAGGCGGATCCAACCGCCTTAACATTCAGCTTTTTCAAACACTAACTTGCAATTGGAACTGGGGCGTCGAACACAAGCTGCTCGGACAGCACCGGAATCGCATTTCCAGTTTCTTCGGTCCACTGATCAGCCGCTGGCATTTTGCTAGAGAGCTTGCAGTAAACTTCCACCGTCTGCCGAATCACTTCTCGCTCATCAAAATTCGCTTCGGCAATCTCACGACTGGCTTCGCCCATTCGCTCACGCATACTCGCATCCTCGATCAACTTCGACATCGCACCAGCAAGCATCGAAGGATTGTGCGATTCAACCAAAAATCCGTTCACCGAATCTTCGACGACGTTGCGACAACCAGGTACGTCTGTCGTCACAAGCGGACGGCCAACGGACATCGCTTCCAAAAGCGATCTCGGGGTGCCTTCCCGATAACTAGGCAAAACGACGATGTCCGCTGCGGCCAGTTTGCCACGAACGTCATCCAGCCTGCCAGACCAGTCAACCAAGCCTTCCTGCTTCCACTGCTCTAGATCCTCGACCGTCGCACTGGAACGATTACCAGGGTCGAAGTCACCGCACATGTGCATCTCAAACGGCACATTTTGACTTCGCATCTCTCGAACTGAATCCATCAATTCGAAGACGCCTTTTTCTTTCAAGAATCGACCAACAAACAAAACGTTGACTGGTGAATCTGAATATTGATTTCGCTTGGGCTGCTGAGCAAAACGCTGGAGATCGACACCCGAACCGTTGGTGACAATCGCATTGTTGGTAACCTCAGGTGCGAACGAACTAAGCAATTCTAGATCGTCTTCGTTCTGAAGAATCGTGGCGTTATGCTTGCCAGAAACCGCCCAACCGTACCACCGCATTGCAACCCAGCGAGCCATTCGCTTGAGGATACCTTTCTTCGGGGAAACGATTATGTAAGGCAGCCCCGTAACACTGTTGACGATCCCTTTGATGCCGCACAGTCGAGCCGCTGCGGTTCCGTACAAAACCGCCTTAACGGTGTAGTGGTGTACCAAATCCGGCTGGATGTCTTGATAGATTTTTTGCAAACGACGAATCGAAACCAGCTCCTTGGTCGGATTCATGCTGCGACGCTCGATGATCCAAGGATGAAACTTCACCCCCAACTCCGCCAATTTATCCTCGGTTCCGTCCGGAGGAGCAATTGCATGCACCTCAACCCCCATGTCCAAAAGCGCCATGATGTGCTTTAGACGAAAGTGGGTGAGATTCCACGCCGTGTTAGATGTTAGACAGATAATCATAATCGAATGGGGAGGGAGTTGCTGTGAGGAGGAAGGCCAGTAATACCGAAAGCCGATCGGGTATCTTGCTGGTTCCTAAAACACAGTTGCTGGGGGGGGCGGGGGGCTTGTGTGATAATGAAATTTAGCACTCAAATAACGACCTAGGCCGAAAAGCCAACTTACCCCCGCAACTTCGCAAGTCCTGATGCGGATAGTAGCGATCAGTCAAAGCAACCTTATGCTCGACATCGCTTTGTATCGGTTAAACCAATTGCAACTTTCTTTTCGTGAAATCCGTTGGGTGAATCTGGCAAGCAGCCAGTGCCTGTGCACAAGGCAGAGAGAGATAAAACAAGTTGGGCATGTGAAATCCTTTCAAACAATCAAGTGGCAAATGCCTCAAGGCGAATTTTCCTCAACCTATGACACAGTCAACGACCTCCATCCGTCGAACAGCCTGCAGAGCAGACTGGGAGTTTTATAAGCGATAGGCAGAATACTAAAAAGACTGAACTACCCAGAATCCCGTTTTTAACGCGATAGAATTGCTAGCACCTACCCTTTCCCCCCAGAACAAAACGATAAAACCAAGCTGCGAGGGCTTGACAAGGTACGCAAAACAAAGGGACTGAGGTACTTACGCTCGATTTACCCCCTGAATCCTGCTATTTCCACCCGGCGCTACTATTTCCACTTGGAGCTACTATTTCCACTTGGAAACGATCCGACGGGTGCGAGCCGCCTCGGCCAAGCCAGAATGCTTGTGAGCCAGCAACAGATCCCCCAGTTTCACGTAGCCAACTTCCAGGGCTTCATGCACTTCTTCGGGGAAACGGGACTTTTCGAGCGACCGATTCAATTGCCGGACCGCCAATTCCGCCTCGCCTTGCTCCAACAAAACACGCCCGTGAGACAATAGAACTTCCGCAGAGTCCGGGCAACTCAACAACGCGCGGTCCACTAGGTTCCTTGCCCACGGCAAATCGGGCGATTCAGAAAAGAAAACAAATGCCGCCGCCAACCGATGTGCTTTCTCGCCGACCTGTGGATCGATGGCCCATGCTTGATCTAAATGCCAATCGGCCCGGTCTCGCTCGCCTTGCCGCCAATACAACGACGCCAATCCAATGTGATCCAAAGCTGACGGACTGTCGGAAGTGACCAACCACTGAAACACACCCACCGCCGAATGGCCAATCGCGAAATCTGCATCTGCATCTGCATCGACTTGCCCGCTAAGCAATTTCGCTAGGCATGCGTAAGGCAACATATAACTCGAATCGGCCTCGATTGCCGCTTTCAGCTTGATCACACGCTCGCGCAAAATTTCTTCAATCTGCTCCGCCTTCTGCCGGCCTTCCTCCAACGTTTTCGCTCGATACTCCAGCACAAAAACATCTGCCAACCCACGTCGCAACGACGGATCCGCATGAAATACAATCCCCTCGCGCAAACAGGCTTTCGCGGGCTGCAAATTGCCTTGGCTGACCATTGTGGCGGCGAGTTGAATCCGAGCGTGGTGATCCAAAGGATCCAACTTCAACTTGCCTTCGAATAGTTCTTTAGCTTCGGCGAGCAATCTCTCCTTCGATTCCACCAACTGCCCCCATTCCTGCCGCTCTAAATGCTCTGCCTCCAAGCGTCGATCAATCAAATGAACTGCCTCAGCCGACAACTCATGCGATTGCGTAGCCTGCCTGATTCGCTCGCATGCCGCTTCGATATCTCGTTGGCACAACCAATACTTCGCCCAAGCCAAATGAATCCGCGGATCACCTTCACTGGCACTGCGAAGATGCGTCCTCAACTGCTCAATCGCGCGATCAACTTTGCTTGAGTCAGGCGGCTGGATCCAAGCGATATCTAAATTAACCTCTTCCCCGACATTCCGATCACCAAACGTCCGCCGGCCATCGACGTGCCCCGCCAATTCAATCGCCCGCATCGCATGCGCCGCAGGACAGCCTTGCCCATCATCGGGCGCCAACATCGCCAATAGCCGGTCGGCCCGGTCGTACTCGCCAGCAGCACGCAACACCACGACCCACTGTAATGACTCGGTCGCCGACAACGAAGAACGATCGAACAATCGTCGAAAGTAAGTACTCGCCAGATCCAAGTTCCCGCTCAACAACGCCTCACGCGCACCCGCGCTGTAGCGATCTTGAATCCGCTGATCGTTGGCCGAAAGCTGAAAGCCAACAAAACACACCAATCCAACCGCGGCTACCGAGGGCAACAAAAATGCCAAGTCTTTCAAATTTTGGCGTTTAAACCCTTTCGAAATCAATCGATACGGCAATCTCAAGCTTTCTTTCCAACCGTACCTAATACGCTGCCCAGCCGACCTAACACCTCGTCGGCGTCCTGTTTTAATTCCTCTAAAGTAGAACAACTCAATCAAACAGGTAGGCAAAAACAGCAGTTTGATCGGGGCGATCAACACTTGCCAAACCGTGTCCGCAATCTTGCTGAAGAACTTGCGACGCCTGCGTTGACGGCTACGCTGGATCGAACGAGAGCCCCCCGCCGATCGCTCGACGCCAAGGTGATCCGATTTTGATGAATGCGTTCGAGTCATCGCGGAAGACGAGGTCCTTTATTTTTTGAAAACGTTGCCTGCTTGCCAACCCAAAGCAACTACTCTGGCTGGGATCGATTGCGGTGCAGGTCCGCCAACTCAGGTTGGTCGAGCTGGTCGTAAATTTCAGCCATCTTTAAGTGCACCGGTGATTTGTCTCGAACTGTCGGCAGCGCCTTCTGAAACTCGATCAACGCTTGCTGATGTCGTCCCTGCTTCATTAACACAGTGGCTAACGTGTCCCGAAAACCACCTTCTTTCGGTTCTCGCTCAACCGCCATCTCAGCCAACTTAAATGCTTGCTCCAGATCAGGTTGCTGAGCATGGGCCAGCAGCCAAGCGAGATTATTGGCCACCACCGTGAACCCAGGTTGGTCGGGATTCAATCGTCGATGAGCCGCTTGAATTGACAACGCAGATTCTTCCAGTCGATTTTCAAGCCGGTGGATAATACCCAACGCGAATTGTGGCAACGCGGCAGCCGGCTGCTCGGCGGCAGCCTGCTGAATGACCGTCAAAACGAACTCGCGCTGTGGCCCTTCTTGCTGGCGATAAAGTCGAATGATGGCTTGGCAAGTCGCTACGTTTTGCCAATCGTATCGCCAAGCATTCACCAACGCATCGATCTTCATCTCAACGCTCGCCGCAGCCGGCAAGCTACGAAACTTCTGCATATAAAAACCCGACAACTGCGGCCGAAACATCTCCGGAGCCAACTCAACTCCGGCAAGCAAGTTCTGTTGTGCGAGGTTCGGATTTCGCTGACGCAAATAAATCTGCGCTAACGCAATTCGAGCTTGATGGTCTGCCGATTCGGCTTGCAACCGACTTTCAAATTTCTCTTGGGCAACCGACAACGCCGCCTGCTCTTGCTTTGGTTGATTGATTTGCTTGTAAAGCTGAGCCAAATTGAGATTCAATTCGGGATTGGCCGACGCTGCAACTTCCATCGCTTCGATCGCCGACTCAGTTTGTCCTACTGAAATGCAATACAACGCGCGAGCAAAGTTCACATCTGCCGCCTCTGAAACACCACCCGCATCCAAATGCCAGTTCAACAATCGCTTCACTTCTGCCGAATAGGGCTGTTTGTGAGTTCTTACCAGTGACACCGCGGCGAACTGATGAGCCGGGGGAAATCCAACCTGCGGACCTTGCCCCGGTGCCAATTCGTGCAGCAATGCGTTGGCTCGATCGGCCTGATTCGTTTGAGAAAGCGACTGAGCCCAACGGAACTTTTCTTCTGGGGTCAGCGTTACCTGAGCAGACTGTAGCTTTTCAAAACAACTAGCCGCCTCCGCAAAATCGTGCTGCCCCAACGCCGCAGTCGCTTGACTTCGTAAGCTAACGATCGCTTGCTGACTTTGAAATCCGAACCACGCATAGCCAGCCCACCCAAGCAACAGGCAAAAACTGGGAACCAAAACAAGCAACAACGTCCGCGAGTATTTTTCCCTCTGAAAAATCGTCGCCAACAGCTCCAACGGCGCTAACAAGATCTTGGCCAACACCGACAGCAGAGAAGCTCCAAACGTAAACGGCAATCGCCAGAGAGACGAACGCTTTCGTTTGTAACGCTTACCGATCTGCTTTCTTTCGTATCGCACCACGCCTTGGATGTCTTTAACGGGACGCTTCACCAGTAACGTCAACGCATCCGACAAGTCGCTGACCGTCAGCGCTAACTTGGCGATCGCCGAGCTGTTTCGTTTCTTGGTCTTTGGTTTGGTAGACATGGCGTAAGAAGTTGGCTTTGCTGCAGAACAACCAGAAAATCGGCACGAAAGAACCCTCCGCAAGAGGGGGGGGGCCGCTTTTTAGCTATCGTCCTGAAACTCAATTACGCGCAATAAAAAAGCCGCTGACAGCCCAGCGGCTAACATCCAGCGATTGAATGTTTGCTTTATTTAGCTTGTGCGGCGTCGACGGGATGCCATAATCAATCCGGCTACCCCCAGCATCATGAACGCAGTCGGCTCAGGCGTCGCAAACAAAGGATTGGATGTCCCGCCCAGCGATCCAATTCCGAACCCCAACGGGCTGCCGCCGTTATAAGTAAACGTGTAAGTCAACTCAGTCGCGTCATCCAATTCGATCGGCGTTCCCAGAAGCGTTGGAATGGTTGGCCCCAAGGCTACCGGAGTTCCCACGCCTGTGTCGATTGTCAGCGTCCAGTTACCAAAGAAGCCCACTGGCGATTGGGTCAACTGGAGGCCCGAGACTGACTGCAAATCATCGAAAACACCCGCCCAGTCGTAAGAAACGACGAACGAATCTCCAATGTTGTTAGCGGTAAAGATATAACGGCTGGAGACATCGTCCAAAACGGTTCCAGTCGTCGTCCCAGTGTTGTCGGTGACTTCAACCGAAATACCGTTAGAGCCGATCGAGGTAGCTCCGCCGCCGACCTCGTCCAGAATCGAGAAGTTATCCACAAAAAAATCAGCTTGAGCGGTGCCGCAAAACAATATGGTCAGCAACAAGGCAAGGAATATTCGTTTCATGGAATCAACTGGATTAAACGTCAAATGATTTCAAACCCCAAAACGTTTTGGAGATACAGACGAAACCTAGCTTCCCAGTAACGCCCCCCCGTTTTGATTCCAAAAAAAAGGATAAATTGCCCACGTTGCCCGGTCGACAAGACACAAAACACCCGCAAAACCAACACAATCCGACACACCCAGGCCAACACCGGTTCGCTCAGCCGGTCACCTCAAACCCGCCAGGAATTCCTTTTTAACACCGTTAAAAACAAACAACAAAAGCCACAACTGACTTGCGATCCGACCAAAATCTGGCGAAACTGGCTAATCGATCCAACGCCGTAGCCTAGGACGCCCAACATCGCCTGAGCGCCTCGGCAACTTTTTCCCAACCAGACAACAACCTTTCCCGACCACCGGCCCAGTTCTTTGACTACTGAATCACCAACTCCCAATAACAACGAAGTCGCCGTCAGCCTTGGCCAGCGCAGCTACCGAATCACGCTCGGCCCCGCAGCCCTCTCGGCCGCCGATCAAACGCTCAAACCATTTATCGAAAACCGGCACGTCGTCTTGGTCAGCGATGAAAACGTGGCCGCGATCTACCTCGATTCAACCACCGCCGTTCTCAACCGCATCGCCAGCCGAGTCGACTCGTACGTCGTGGCTCCCGGCGAGCCGTCCAAATCGGTTGCCACCTGCGACGTCGCTTGGCAACAACTATTGGAACTGGCCACCGATCGTGACTCCGTCGTGATCGCGCTCGGTGGTGGCGTCGTCGGCGATTTGGCTGGCTTTCTCGCAGCAACGCTCGGCCGCGGAATCGACTTCATCCAAATTCCAACATCGTTGTTGGCACAAGTTGACAGCAGCGTCGGTGGCAAAGTCGGCATCAATTTGCCAAAATCAAAGAACATGGTCGGCGCGTTTTGGCAACCCAAAGCCGTCATCATCGACCCGCAAGTCTTGTCGACGTTGGACGAACCCAACTAC
This sequence comes from Mariniblastus sp., assembly GCA_023300235.1. Lineage (GTDB taxonomy): Bacteria > Planctomycetota > Planctomycetia > Pirellulales > Pirellulaceae > Mariniblastus. The sequence continues at coordinate 44,521 of JALZWN010000143.1, read as the reverse complement.
ATCGCCGGCATGGCGGAAGTCATTAAGTACGGCTTGATCATGGACTTGCCGTTATTTGAAACGATCGAAGCGTCCGTCGAAAAAATCATGAATCGCGACTACGAAACAATGACCCAGATCATTGCCTGGTGCTGTCGCTGCAAAGCCGAAGTCGTCGAAGCCGACGAAACCGAACGCAGCGGTCGTCGAGCGATCCTGAACTACGGGCACACCTACGGCCACGCCATCGAAACGGTCTTTGGCTACGGTCGCTACCTGCACGGACAAGCGATCTCCATCGGCATGACCTGCGCCGGACGACTGGCACGCAATCTCGGCTTGGTCGATCAGGAGTTCATGGGACGCCAAACGGCGCTGTTCGAGGCCATCGGCCTGCCTACGATTTGCCCCGACGAGCGGCATGCCGATTTGATCAAAGCAATGAAACGCGACAAAAAGGTCTCGCACGGAAAACTAAAACTGATTTTGCCGACCGAAATCGGCAACGTTGAATTGATGCAAGCCCCAGACGACGAAACGATTTTGGAAAGCCTGCACAACGACTGATGCTTCAATTCGTGATTCTTTTGGATTCGAGGAGGTGAGTTTTGAGTGGCCACGACGTTCGACCCAAACCCCAGCAGCCTGCAACCGCTTTGCCGATCGCACCCGAGATCAGCGTCCCACAGAATCACCAAGTCAAAGCTCACCAAATCGAAGCCGGCCTGCGACTAAAACTAGTACCCGGCGTCGGCCCCAAAACCTTTGGCGACCTGGTGAAGCATTTCGGCTCGCCCAGCGAAGTGCTCGACGCGGCACCTTCGGCGTTGCGAAACGTACCCGGAGTTGGACCGCGCATCGTCTCCGCCATCGCCGCGGCGCCCGATGACGCCAGCGTTCAAAAACAGATCGATCTGTGCAACGAACATGGCATCGATATCCTGACCGCCGGCAGCCGCGAGTACCCCGCGATTTTGGACGAGATCTACGACCCGCCCAGCGTTTTGTTTTGTGCCGGCGAACTCAAACCCGTCGACGAAATCGCCGTCGCCATCGTTGGGTCTCGGCACGCAACCCAGTACGGAAAAAAAGTCGCCGAGCAATTAGCACGCGGTTTGGCGCTTGCTGGCGTTACGGTTATCTCGGGCTTGGCACGAGGCATCGACGGCGTCGCCCATCGCGCCGCACTCGAAGCCGGTGGCCGAACGATCGCGGTTTTGGGCGGCGGAATCCTAAACGTCTACCCAAGCGAACACACAGATCTTGCCAACGAGATCAAAGCCAACGGCGCCGTGCTCTCCGAAGCACTCCCGCTAGTGGCGCCCAAGAGCGGTTGTTTTCCTCGCCGCAATCGAATCGTTTCGGGGTTGAGCCTCGGCGTAGTCGTGGTCGAGGCCGGTTCGCGCAGCGGGGCGTCGATTTCCGCTCGGCTTGCCATGGAACAAGGCCGCGAAGTTTTTGCGGTGCCCGGCAGAATCGATAGCCGAATGTCTTTTGGTTGTCACAAACTACTCAAAGACGGCGCGAAACTGGTGCAGAGCGTTGACGATATTTTGGACGAACTAGGGCCTTTATTCGCACCCGCTCAAATCGATTCGGAAAACACCATTTGCCATCCAGCCGAACTGAAGTTGTCCGAGCAAGAACGAAAAATCCTTAACGCGATCAACCAAGATCCCACCGCGTTTGATGTGATCGTCGCCAAAGTCGAACTGCCCACCCCACGCGTCCTCGCGACCATCGCGGTGCTGGAGACCCGCCGCCTGATCCGCCGAATTACAGGAACAACGTTTGTCCGCGTATAAACGCTCACCGATTAACTTTTTAAGCGAAGCACTTACTGCTTTGTCGCGAAGGAAAGAATAAGCCTGACATGTGCTGGCGGTCTGATGGGCGCAGGTTAAGCAGGCGACTATTGCCGTTTGGCGTTTTAGGTTTCTACGCACTCTCACGCCTCGGAGAAGACCTGTTACGCACCCCACCTCTCCGCCGCAGCACGAGACCTTCGGCCTCAAAATGGGGTTTATCATCGCTCGGATGCAAAAAAGTCGCTCATTTTCAAACAAATTAACCGAATCTTGGGTTTAAGGAACGCCGAACGTACGGTTTCAGCCGAACCAGCGCTGAACAAAATCAGGGTTTTTGGTAAGCTACTGCCTTTTAAAGGTCGCTCCAAAACCAGCATCTAGCCGACTCGATAATCGTTTGTGTTTGCTAACTGCATTTGGATCAGAAGCCTCGCCCTTCCCGGAGTTCGCTTGTAGTGGATGTTGAAGAATTATTCCGGCCATTTTCGCCTCCCGAAACTAACTTACTAGAACGCTTGCGTTACTGGGCGGCAGCGATGCCCGATCGTACCGCATATCGTTTTCTAGAAGCCGGTGAATTAGACAATCCGGCAGAACTGACGTACGCGCAGTTGGACAAAAAAGCGCGAGCCATTGCAGCCTACCTTGTCGCTCATGGCTACGCCGGCAAACGCGCGCTCATGCTGTACGATCCAGGGCTGGATTTTTTAGCAGCGTTCCTTGGATGTCACTACGCCGCCGTCACACCGATCCCGGCCTACCCGCCGCGACGCAACCGCAACATGAATCGAATCAGTTCGATTTCACTCGATGCCGAAGCCGCCGTCGCACTGACTACGCAAACCATCATTAAACGCTGCGAAGACTTTGTCCAAGACTCACCAGGCTTGCAACGCATCCCATGGCTGGCCACCGAATCAATCGACCCGCACTACGCCGACGACTGGGTCAAACCAAACCTTAAGCCTGACGATCTTGGCCTGATCCAATACACCTCCGGCTCCACAGGCAATCCCAAAGGCGTGATGATCACGCAACAAAACCTTTTGGCCAACTGCCGATTGATCACCAAGTCATTCCGCATGGAACCGGTGCACGGAACCTGCATCAGCTGGCTACCGCTGTATCACGACATGGGCCTGGTCGGTGGAATCTTGAATCCGCTGTACTGCGGAATCGAAGACACCTTGATGTCACCGGTCGCTTTTTTGACTCGTCCGATTCGTTGGCTTCGAGCAATCTCAAAATACAGAGGCTGGGTCAGCGGCGGACCGAACTTCGCCTACGCATGGTGCACGATGAAAATCACGCCCGAAGACTGCGAAGGACTCGACCTGTCTTCTTGGAAGTGCGCTTTCAACGGAGCCGAACCCGTGCGTGAGGAAGTGATGCGCCAGTTCGCTGAAAAGTTTGAACCCTACGGTTTCGATTACACGAGTTTTTACCCGTGCTACGGCTTGGCAGAAACCACATTGATCGTCACCGGTGGAGACCACAAAAAACCGCCCGTCGTCCGACCGTTTGACAAAAACGAGATCGTCCAACACGCCGTCGTTCGAGTGGACAAAAACGACCCGAACGCAAAAATGCTCGTCGGCTGCGGCGCTGTGATCGACGAAGAAGAAGTCCTGATCGTTCACCCCGAAACGCGCCGCCCGCTCCCCGACGACAAGATCGGCGAAATCTGGATCAACAGCCCCAGCTGCGGGGCAGGGTACTGGAAGCGCGAACAAGAAACCAACGAAACCTTCAAAGCGCGACTCAACCCTGACAACGGCAAAATCTACGTCCGCTCGGGCGACCTTGGCTTCATGGACCGCGGCGAACTGTTCGTTACCGGTCGTTTGAAAGACATGATCATCGTTCGCGGGGTCAACCGATATCCGCAAGACATCGAAGCGACAGTTGAACAATGCCACCCGTTAACCCGATCCGGTGGAGCGGCCGCGTTTGCGGTGACTCGCTGGGACCGTGAACACTTGGTGATCTACTGCGAAATTGAACGCAGCGAACGAGGCAAAATCAAATCCGACAAACACGAGGTCATCGAAGCCATCCGGGCGTCGATCAACGAAGAACATGACCTGCCGCCCGACGCGATCGTCTTGGTCCGTGCCTACAGCATCCCCAAAACCTCTTCCGGCAAAGTCCAACGCCACGCTTGTAAAAAGAACTTCGAAAACAACCTCGACAAACACGTCATCGCTCGCTGGAGTGCGTGGGAAGAATCCCATCACGCCGAAGCCGAACCAGTTGCCATCGCCGCGCCTGCAGTTGCGACGAATTCGACCGACGAAAGCGGATTGTCATCGGTCGTCGTCGACGCCGTAATTCACTTCGTCGAAAAAGTCGGCCAAGACCGCGCCAAAAACGTCACCGTCGACACCAACATCGTTCACCTAGGTCTCGACTCACTCGAACGCTTGGACGTCGCCGAAAGCTTGCAAACGATGTTCGGCGGGCGGATGCCCGAAGACGTACTACAAGAAGTCCACACCGTCCGCGAGGTCGCCACTGCGATCCAAGAACACATCGGCACTCAACCGGTCAACGGAGTCGCTGGCGTCGCCAACACAAACGGAGCCGCCGCCAAGAACAACGGCCCAGTTCCCGAGTCGTATTACGTACTGGAAAAAATGCCCGAGTTCTTGCGACTCAAAAGCATCCAGCAAGACATCCAAGAAACCGGCATTCGCAACCCGTTCTTTAGCGTTCACGAAGGCCGCATCAGCGACACCACACGCATCGACGGACGCGAGTTAATTTCTTACGCCAGCTACAATTACCTTGGCCTATCCGGCCTAGCGGACGTAAGTGCATTTGCCAAAAGCGCAATCGACGAATTTGGCACCAGCGTTTCCGCCAGCCGCATCGTTTCTGGCGAAAAAACCATCCACCGCGAACTCGAAGCTGAACTTGCCGAGTTCATCGGCGTGGAAGACGTGATGACTTTCCCCGGCGGTCACGCGTGTAACGAATCCGTGATCGGCCACCTCGTTGGCCCCGGAGACTTGATCATTCACGATAGCTTTGCTCACAACAGCATCGTCCAAGGCGCCGAACTCTCAGGAGCCCGCCGCCGACCATTCGAACACAACAACTGGCGCGAGCTCAACCAAACACTCACGAACATCCGTGGTGACTACCGCCGAGTCTTAATCGCGATCGAGGGGCTCTACAGCATGGACGGTGACTACCCTGAACTGCAGCGGTTTGTCGACGTCAAGAATAAACACAAAGCGTGGCTATACGTGGACGAAGCCCACTCCATCGGAACCCTCGGCGACACCGGACGCGGTATCGCAGAAGTCGCCGGCGTCGATCGTAAAGAAGTCGAACTTTGGATGGGCACACTCTCAAAATCACTTGGCAGCTGCGGAGGTTTTATCGGTGGCTCCCAACAATTGATCGAATACCTACGCTACACAACTCCCGGTTACGTGTTTGCCGCGGGCATGCCACCAGCCAATGTAGGAGCCGCTTTGGGGGCGTTGCGCATTTTGAAAGCACAACCTGAACTGGTCGCCAAACTACAAAGCAACGCCAAACTGTTTCTTGAACTTGCTCGCGAGGCCGGCATCGATACTGGCATGGCCCAAGGCACCGCCATCGTCCCCGTCATGACCGGACACAGCGTCAAAGCACTCAGACTTTCCGAAGCCCTGTTCCACGACGGAATCAACGCCCAGCCGATTTTGTACCCGGCCGTCCCTGAAAAAGAGACCCGAGTACGAATCTTCATGACCGCAAAACACACCGAAGCTCAGATCAGAAACTCGGTGGAAAAGATCGCCAAACACTGGAAAGCCATCCAAGAAAGCGGCGATGAAAAATCATTCCGCGCCCTCGATGATGAGCATGGCCTTGATGACGTCGGCATGAAGAGCTGAATTCGACAGGCAAACCGCGGCTGCCAATTTGTCACCATCAGCCAATCTGCAACACCTTAGGATCGGCCAGTCTCGTATGGGATCTCGCAAAAGAGCACACTGGAATTCCGGCAGAACCGGCAATTCCCGGTTTGTGCTAGTTGAGTGCGCCCAATCGCGCGAAAACCCCGAAAGTTATTGTGGATCTACGATTCTGCAACTAATATTATCGTGGAAGAAACACCCAACTGACGATTCCCTCATGGACTGCCTGCGCAAGCATTGGGCATCCCGCATTGGGCATCAAGTACATCCCCTGGAGACCTAAATGCTTGTTCGCAATTGGACTTGGCTACTCAAATTCTTGTTCGTCTTTGCCTGCGCACTGACACTCTCATCCTCAGCACTAATGGCTCAGGACGACGACGGTGATGGAGATGGAGATGGAGATGGAGATGGCGACGCTCCACAAGTCGGTGGTGTATTAATCAGCGCCGAGGGACTTCTGGCCCCTCGGCCGATTCCGAAAAACGCTCAACGCCTAAACGCTCAGCGTTTCAACGCAGCCAAAGTTGCCTTGAACAAAGATTTGCAACAAGTCAGTCAGCTTCGCAAAGTTTCGCTTAATCGATTGGAGAGCGAAGTAGCTAAACTAATCGAAGCCGGCAAGCCGATTCCTGCGGAGATGAAGTACTTGGCCGGACTCACGAAGATTACTCACGTGTTCTTCTACCCAGAAACCAAAGACATCGTCATTGCCGGACCTGCAGAAGGTTTCTTCTTCAGTGCAGAAAACTTTGTCGTTGGCATGCACTCAGGCCGAGCGACCTTAAAGCTTGAAGATTTGGTTGTTGCTCTACGAGCCTTTGCTCCTGACATGAACAAACCATCGCTGATCACTTGCTCGATCGATCCCACCCAGGAAGGCATCACACGTCTTCAAAGAGTTTTAAAGCAGTGGCAAAGTTCTGGCCAGTTCGGCCCGGGAATGGAAAACAAAGTCGTTGCGTCTTTCAAAGAAGCCCTTGGCCCACAAACCGTCAAGGTAACAGGCATCTCACCCAAGTCCGACTTCGCGCGTGTTTTGGTCGAAGCCGATTATCGCATGAAGCTAATCGGCCTGGAGCTCGAGCGTCCTGCCGTATCAGGCATCACTTCGTTTGTTGCCAAAGCGAATCCTGTCAGTGGCAGCAACAGCCTGCAACGCTGGTTCTTCCAACCTGACTACAATTGTGTCACGATCAACGACGACCGCACCGCAATGGAGATTGCCGGTGAAGGTGTCAAGCTTGTCGGTGAAGACGAATCCGTTACCGCCGATGGCAAACGCAAAGGCACTGGAAAGTCCAGCCGAGCCAGCCGAGCGTTCACTAACAGCTTTACCAAAACATACGCAAAGCTTGCCGAAGCGACTCCAATCTGGGCTGAACTTCGCAACGTGATCGACATGTCGATCACTGCTGCGTTCATTCAAAAAATGGATTTGTACAGCCAAGCTGACTGGTCACTGGGCGTGCTTGGCGACGAGAACCTGTTCCCCGTTGAAAAATACTCGGCCGCCACGCAAGTTGCTCCAATCGCCAACGCATACTGGAAGAACGGAAAATTCATGTCACCGATCGCAGGTGGCGTAGCAATCCAAGCGAAGATCGCTCTCAACTCTGAATACATCACTGTCGACACAGCGGGCAAGCTGAACGGAGTTCGCGACGGAATCGACCTGTCTGGCCTCAATGCAGAACAATGGTGGTGGGACTAACGCTCCTCAATAACCAACCTTAAAAACTCACGGCCAGTTGATCCCAATCAACTGGCCGTTTTTTCATGCACCAATGCAGGAAGCCTGTCAATTCACAGCCTGGCAAAGCAACTAGGTGCACTGCCAGAGCGAATCAATTTTACAAATCAGACAGCCCCCATAAATGGCAGCCCGCCGCGTCAGCGAAGCCCCCATAGTCGCCTTTGCCTCCGTGAAATTAGCGTTGTTCACAAAGCGATTGGCACTGAATAAACAGGCGCCTTTTTTTGGTTCTTCCGGTAATGTAGTGGGCGGGTATCAGCTCAGAGCATTTAGATAGCCTGCTCCAATGCTAGGGAGGGGGCCATGTTTACGCGATCTGAAAAGGACTAATTCGAGAAAGCCCCCTTGAAGGAACGCTCTACCACGCCCTGAAAGACAACGATCTCGCCAAGCAGTCGGCCCGGCCCTGTAATTACAACTTGCAAAGCATTAGAATTCGACTTCATCGATCCACCGACAACAGCTCAACTACGAAGAACGCCCCGTGAAAATTCTTCTCGACGAAAAAGCACTCAATGACGGCGTCCAAGAAATGGCGCGGCAAATCAACGAAACCTACGGCAACCAACCGCTTACCATCGTGGGCGTACTCACCGGCAGCGTTGTACTGATGGCCGACTTGATTCGAAAACTCAAAATGCCGTTGCGAGTCGGTGTCGTGCAAACCAGCAGCTACAAAGGAACCGAACGCGGTACGCTCACCATCAACGCCGAAATGATGCTAGACATCACAGGGCAAGACGTACTATTGATCGACGACATCTTCGACACCGGCAATACGCTTCAAGAAGTCACCCAACGGATCAAAGATCTCGGCCCAAGCAGCCTCCGATCGGCCGTCTTGCTGCTTAAAACCGGATGCCAACAAGTCGATTGGCGTCCGGATTTCATTGCCTTTGATATTCCAGATGAATTCGTGGTCGGCTACGGATTGGACTACAATGACGTCTACCGCAACTTGCCGTACCTAGCCGTACTAGAGCCAGCGGACATCGCGACAACCGATGCCTAACAAACGGAACCGATTTAGTCCTCGCCGCCATGAGCACGCTCACCCAACCGACAACCGACGTCGCTCAGCCAAAAAAACTCGCGATCTTATCGCCTCAATTCTGGCCTTGCTCGGGCAGTGATGCGCTCGCACTCAGCGACCTAGCCCAAGCAATCGTCCGACACGGCCATCAAGTCGAAGTCATCACTCCTGGCTGGAATACCTCCCTGCCAGCTTCGTTTCGCTTTCGCAACTTCGACGTGCAACGAATCTATCGCTCGACGTCCGCACCATGGGGTGGATTTCGTTATCAAAAAAACCTTCTTCGTTACCTCAACCAGAACCCCGTCGACGGTTTGATTTTCTTCAACGCGTTCTCGGAATTTAGCTCACTCGCCAAAACATTTGCTGGCCAAACACCGCTTATCGTCCGCTTACATGACCACGCCATTGCTTCGACATCTAGCCCAAGCGTGGTTAACAATCGACAAGCAAATTCGCTCAAACTCGCCGACCGAATTTTAGTCGAATCTGAAAGCACCTTTCAGATTCTCCAAACGGCCGGCTTACCTACATCAAAACTGGTCATCACCCCCGAAGGCATCCTTCCGCAGCCCCCACCTCCAGCCAAGTTCTGCAGTAAAGCGGTTGCCAGACAAGCGATAGGTGCCTCCCATGGCATGCTGGCTGTCACCCCCGAACAACCACTGTTGATCTGCGGCGCATTGGCCGCTGGCGACAAAGGCATGCTAGACCTCGTTCAAGCATGGAAGATCGTCGTGCGCAAAATCCCCGCCGCCAAGCTCTTCATCGTCAGCCAAGGTCCCCGCTCGCGAAAGGTCTGGGATACAATCGTCTCCAAAAACCTGACCGATTCGATTATCATGCCCGGACAGTTTGACAACTACGAAGACATCTTTCGCGCGGCCGACGCCTACGTCCATCCGCTACGAGGATCAATCGCGTGCTCCATGCTAACCCGAGCAATGATGGCGAACTTATGCCCGATCATGACCGAACCAAACGCTACGGCATTGGGTTTGACCGACCAGACGCAAACCATCACGGCAGCGGCCAGCAGCCCAGAAAACCTCGCCAACACAATCGCGAAAACAATCCAATCCCCGATCGAACGCATCCAAATCGGGTTGGCCGCGGCCGAATGGGCAATGACTCACTTTCACATTTCACAAACCGTCGGCAACTACTTAAATGAAGTTTCGACGCCCAACGCACCACGACCTTCCTCATAATCTCATTCCGGAAATTGAATCGAGCCCAAACTACCGTGAGCCAGCGCATCTTATTTACCGTCGAGCACCTGTACCCTCTGGGGCCGGCTCAGTTACTGTTTCCGTTAGCATCCGAACTCGCCGCCGCTGGAAAAGACATCGTCATTGCCGTACTGGGGCAACGCACCGACGAAGTCTCCCGCTGGGTGGATGCCGGTGTCCGCGTGTTCTTCATCAACGGTGACGACCGAACGCCATTGCACACCCACCGCGATGCCTTTACGGTGATTCGCGAACTGCGAAACCTGATTCGGTTAGTCGAACCCGACACCCTCCACGCCTGGTGCGGCGAAGCCATCTGGCTGACATTACTCGCAATCCAAAAACTACCACTGGCCACCAACTTGCCAGAAGTTCGATTGATGGCCACCGAGCTCAATTTACACCCCGAAAAGAATTTTGTTCGCTCGTTGTTAGAAGACAAGTTAAGCTTTCAAATCGACACGTTAATCGTCCCGCAAGAAGAAGTCGCCGACGATCTGGCCGACGAAGGATTGATCGCCGCAAACACACAAATCATTCGCACCGGCATCCGCGTCGGTGACCAGTATCCGCCAGAAGAAAAAATTGCCATTGTCGACCGCGGTGCAATCAGCCGCTGCGACCTGCGTAAATCGATCCGCGACTCGCTGTCGCTGCCCGAGAACGCTCGCCTCGCAATCACCGTCGCAGACCTCGAAGCGCGGACTCGATTGAAAGACTTGATCTGGGCAACGGACCTATTGGCTTGTATTCGCGAGGACTTTCATTTTGCGATCATCGGCACCGGTAGCCAACTTTGGCGTCTAAAGAAATTTGCTAGGCAAACCGAAGCGAAAGATCACATTCATTTCCTGGGCCTGCCCGAGCAACCTGAATCTTACATCGCCGCGTCAGACTTCTACTGGCACTCGCACCTTCAAAGCCCGCTCCCGGGACCGCTGTTGGCCGCGATGGCCATGGGCATCCCAGCGATCAGCGTTCTAGGCCCTGGTACCGCCCCGGTCATTGACCACCAAACAACAGGATTCGCTACTAACTTTGGGGCTCGCGACGAATTCGCTCGCTGGACCAAGTACTTGATCGAGCAAACCGAACCCGGCAGCCGTCTCGCCCAACAAGGCCAAGACCACGCCGCCAAGAACTTCCCCTTCGATTCGATGCTGCACGGCTACCTAGAACTTTACGCTTAAGGCTCTGGGGCTTCTCTGAATTTAGTGGCTGAGTTTAACGACCAACCAGAAGGCGGAGGCGGCAGCGGCAATTCAACCCACATCACTCTCTAATATTTCAGCCGCCCTTAGAACTGCTGGCCGTCCGCACAAAGAGGGGGGGGAACTCAAGCTTCGAATCAAGCTTCGAATCAAGTTTCAGTATAAGAATTCAATGTTGTCGAATCATTGTAGGCAGTGGTACTCAGCTACACGCTGTCGCCTCCGCCCACCGGATCGTCGTTAAACTGGGGGCTGGCTTTGCAGCCAATTGAGCAAGCAAGAAACAAACGCCTCGGTGCTATATTCTTCCAATCGTATTCATCAGGCAGTGCAAATCTCGCACCCGCGTTACTGGCAAAGCCCGAACGAATGGCGTTTAATCCCCGAACGAACCAAGATTCTTGCGGCAATCGAATCGAGTCAAAATCAACAAGACCGCCCACCACTTTCTTTCAGCTTCGTCGAAACGATTTCCTCATCGCTCAGTTGCGGCTCCAGAACGCCCTTGACCTTCGGCCACGCGATCACTGCTTCGACAACCATCCAGACTTGCAAGCCAATCGTGATCAACCCGATCGTCCCGGCCAACCAATTCTGCCCTTCACCCGGCATTACCCAACCCGAAGTTGGATCGAACAGCTGCCACATCAACGCCGCAGCAGGCAAGGCAATCATGATCACGGTTGGGATCAACACGAACGCCACTGGCTTTGATCGGCGCCACAGATAGAAAGCGGTCACCAAAAACGCGAAGCCCGCCAGCAACTGGTTGGTCGCACCAAACAACGGCCACAACAACAAACCACCTTTGCCGTACAGCCCATCCGCATTAGGAATCATCGCGATTGCACCGCCTAAAACGATCGCCACAAAAGTAGCAACGTACATATTGGTCAGCGGTTTGACACGCAACGTTTCGCCTAGCTCTTGAACCACATAACGCTGCAGCCGCGTCGCGGAATCGAGCGTTGTTGCGGCGAAGCAGGCCACCAGCACGGCGATGATATTCACTCCCATCGCCAACGGAATCCCAAGCGCCGCCAAGAAATTTCCACCGCCATCGACAAAAGCACCAATCTTGCTCCCAAGGCCAAACTCTTTCCAAGTCTTCTGTTTCATTTCGCCGGCTTCAGCATCGTAATATTCCAACTGATACGTCTGTCGCCACGCCGCTCGCCCCACCAGGGCGTTTCCGTCCACGTCTTCCACAGCTGCGACAACGACCCGCGTTTCTCCGTCGGCCTGAACGACTTCTTTGGATTCAAACTTTCCCATCCCAACACCAGCACAACAAGCCAAAATCACCATCACCGCCAGAGCCGCTTCCAGCAACATCGCACCATAGCCAATTGACAGCGCATCCGTTTCGTTCTCCAACTGCTTACTGCTAGTTCCACTGCTCACCAAGCAATGAAACCCGCTAATCGCTCCACAGGCGATCGTGATAAACAAAAACGGGAAGATCGGTGGCGTCCCCTTGGGTGTGTCTTGGGTGATCGCCGGTGCCGAAGCAAACAAATCCGCAGTGCCGGACAAGCAAGCCACAATCAAGCCAACAATCAACAGCGTCAACGCAACGAACAACTGGTGGCTATTCACATAATCCCGAGGCTGCAACAACAACCAAACCGGTAACACCGAAGCGATCCCGCAATAGATCAATAAAATCACCGTCCAACCAACGACCTGGTTGCCGACGAAACTAAGCGAGATCGGTAAATAATAAGCGCCGACATATATTGCCAAGTAAATCAAAACCAATGAGATAATCGACATTGGCAACATCGCATTGCTTCCTTTGCGCATTGCCAGTCCAAACACGATCGCAATCGGAAGCGAAACCCAAACAGCCAGCACACTGCCTTTATATATTTCAAAAATCGACGCGATCACCAAACCAAAAATCGCCAGTACGACCGTCAACGCAAAGAACAACGCAAACAAAAACAGCAACTTCGCTCGCGGGCTAATCATCCGCCCAGCAATCTCGCCAACGGTTTGCCCGCGATTTCGCAAACTCACCACCAACGCACCAAAGTCATGCACCGCCCCGATAAAGATACTGCCGAACACGACCCACAGCAGAGCAGGCAGCCAGCCCCAAAAAACAGCAATCGCCGGTCCCACGATCGGCCCCGTTCCCGCAATGCTGGTGAAGTGATGCCCAAAAACCAGCGACTTTTTCGACGGTACGAAATCAACCCCGTCCTCGAACTCACAACTCGGCACCTTCGCGGTCGGATCCAAATTGAACACGCGTGTGGCAATCCAACGCCCATAGGTGTGGTAAGCAATGATGAACCCAAAAAAAGATCCAATCGCAATCAACAGAGTATACAAAGTTTGGCTCGGCTATCTAAAACTTAACAATACGGCTACTTATCACTGCTATCAGCTTACCCTACAAACCTTTTAAAGCGACGCTTTTTCTGCTTTGTCGCGATGTAGGATACGCACCAAATAATTTCGCCAGCCGCAAGATACTCTCTGCGGCGAAAACTTGGCTCAGCAGACGTTAATTTAACAGATCCAACGATCCGATGCAGTCATAGAAATTCGAAAAACAGTTTCCGCGCCGCTGTGAAAGCACAAAAAAAGCCTCTTGGAATCACCAAGAAGCTCTTTTCAATAAATGACAACCGTCGTTTCTAGCGTCTGCGGTTGTCCGCTAAACAGAAGCAATCTCGCCCGGAGTCGCAACTGCTGAATCTACATTAGCCTTCGGAGCGGTCACCACGGCCAAGCATTTGAATGCGACCAACCAAAACAAGACGAATCCCACCAAGCCAAACCAATTTGGAATTCGGCCCGGTTTACCCGCACTGCCTTCAAATGAAAACTCTGGCAAGAACCCCGCTTGTGTAGGCTCACCAAAATTTAGAAGAATTTTCTCAGGGCTCTCAGGACCAAAACGCTTCATAAAATCGTATCCCAACGAGACGCCAAGTTTAGCCTCAGGCTTAAACGAACTGATCTCGAAACCGGGAACAACCAACGAGTCGCCACCCAAGCTGACATTCGTAATCAAACCACCCACTTGATCCGGATCCTCAATCTTCAGATGAAGATTTGTTAAACCGATATCACTGGAGACCTCTTGAGCGGGAGTCCAATCCATGCAGATCGTTAAGTTCTCAACCGAATCAATGCCGCGATCGGAAAAGAACTTCCAAAGATCGCCAGCGGTCATCTCTCCGTTCGATCCTTGGCTTAATACCGCCAAAGCACCCTGTGCGGTTCCCGTGTTACACGGCATAAAATCGAAGTCGCCGACCGTTACAGCGTGCTCATTTCCACTGATGACAATCTCATCAGCAATTACACGCATTTGCAAACTGCCACTAAGTAGAAGGAAAGCAAACAATGTTGTCGTAATAAAAGTCTTCATTAACTGCTACCAAAGTGCAAATCAGGAACGTTCACGGAATTGCTAATTGTAAACTATTTGACTCTTCTTGTCCAATCGACATAACCGTTCCGATGATTGATCTAGCCAGAATCAGCCGTCAATCAGATCGCACTCCTCGAAAGCGGGGCAAAGCGAAATCTCCCGTCAGCCGGCAAGACCAGCCTATTTAGGTGGTCAATATCCACTTGATCGCTATATCCAGCAAAATTTAACATGCAAATCGGGATGCCTATATATACCTCTCTGCTAGCTATTGGCTTGATTTTTTTTCCAAAAAAACTACGAACGTATTTGCCGTAACCCACTGTTTTGTCTGGCAAACAGCGTATTTTAGAACTTCCGCAAACGACGCTTGACCACCCCCGGCCTGAATTCCTGGTCCTGGATGCCTGTAATTTTCCAGCCGCCCGTGCGATCCTCTGCGCCCAACAGCTCCACCACAAAACGAGCTTGGTACCGATTGGTCCGCTGGTGAATATGCCCCCAGTGCTCAATGGTCCCATCGAGAGTCCAATTGGCCTGGTAACCAAAACTGACAGCAGAACGCTTGTCAGCCTCAGACGCTGGCAGAAGATTCCCTTCTACCAGCTGAACTTTCTCAATCACCGCAACGGCACCACCTTGCTCCTGAACTTGCAGCGATGCATTGACCTGTAAATATAAATCTCGCAACAGGTCGCCATCAACGCTCTTGGCCAACGCCTGATAAACATCGCTTTCGTCCACGTAGTCAAACGCTCGAAAGATGTTCGCATGCAGCCGACCAAAAACATCGGCCGCTTCGTCGTCCGAAATCTGAAACTGCTCGGGCTGCCGCCAAGGGTGATCGTAAGTCGCGACGGCGAGATCTGCAACGAAATAGGAACCGACCAAACTACCAACTGCCAGAATTAAGTACGGCCAAACCGAACTCGCAAAAAACGCTCCCACCAGCATAAGCAACGCCGCAGCTATCCACATACCGATAGTCGCCCAAGATACCGTCAACGTCGGTCGGTACTTCTGCCAATCGATCGTTCCACTCAATTCCGTAATCGGTGGCAACGGAGGTCGATCCGGCGCGGTCCAGCGATAAACGTTCTCACTCAGAAATTTGGAGAACTTAGTTTTGTCGACCTGTTGGTAAGCGATCACCACCGAGTCCACTTCGCGAATGGTGTTGCTCAGCAAATCCCATTCAACCGAAACCTCCGTCGGCCGGCTTTTGGCACTATAAGACATGATCACCCCGACCCGCCCACTGGCCATCGAGACTTTTCGTTTTTCTGGTCGCACCGCAAAGTCGCTCAAGTCCAACCCATAAAAATCGACTCGGTCAAACACCGGTTTGACTTCGATACCGTCAATCGTAACCGGATTGCCAGCCCCAAAAAACGCTTTCACTTTCTCAGCCGCCGCCGCTTGCTCATCGACTTCCAAAAAACTTTCATCTGCCCGCTCAATGTCAACCAACAACGCCAATGTCGCCAGCGGAATCAAAACCTCGTGTCGGACTTCATGGTCCGTGATATAGATAAAAGAATAAACGCTGCCGTAGCTGGAAATGCCCAACGTTTTTTCGCGCTGCACATCAAACCACGCTTGCCAATCTTCGTCCGAATCCTCTTCGTTCAACGCGGGATTGTCCCAGTCAAATCGAAAGGTCTCAGCTTCCAGCGGCTTGAGCATCTTTCGGTAAGGTTTGTCCGACCCCGCCTGCTTGAGCAGCACGCTAAATTCCGAAGGCAACAACGCTCCGTCGGCCACCATGTTTTGCTGGATCGTGATGAACTCCGGCGGCGTATCGTATTTATAATCAAACACAAACTCCAACTGATACTCCATTAGCTTGTTAGCGGGGATACCGCCGGCGGGGATTTCCGCATCAACAATCTCGCTAATTTTTGGTGTCAGCAGCTCGCCTTTGACATCGCGAATCGTCAACCGCTCGGCCAAGTACTTTGCGTGGTCTTGGGTTGCGTCTTTGATTTCGTCAGAATCGTAGAACCCCGTCTCCAGCGCCTCGACGCCTTGCAGCATTTCTAGATCTTCGGCGAAGCAAGTCACTCGCATCGACAAACTCTTTCGCTTGACGAACACCTCGGCGTTCACCAACGAAGTTGGATGCGGCCGGACCGGTTCGCCAGCAAACGTGTTCGCACAAACAGCGACTGCCAGCATGCAAACTGACAAAATTCGGGTGGGGTAATCGATGCAACGCAAAGCGAAACACTTTCTGAGAAAAAAGCAATCTTCAAAAACAACCATTCATCGAACCACAAGCACGGCAAGTCGGTCTGTTTTCTATCATGAAACCGCCGCAGGAACCGCCTGGGTTTGAACCAGCCGGGATTTTATCACAACCAAGCCAAAATTCCTCGTGAATCTGACTACTTCCATCGCCATTACCTCTGCTAAAATCTGCGATCAAAATACCATCGCAGGCCCATCACTCCGCTACAACCGTCGACCGCCCGAATGAACGCTCTTTCAGAAATCAAATCACACTTTTCCGCCGCCCTCGCCAAATTGGTCGACGACCCCACGCAAGCACTGGGCATGATCCGCCCCGCTGGCGATCCGAAGTTCGGCGACTACCAAGCCAACTGCGCGATGCCGTTGGGCAAGCAACTCGGTAAACCCCCGCGTGACATCGCCGCTGATTTAGTCGCCGACGTCTCGCTGGACTCGCTTTGCTCCAACGTTGAAATCGCTGGCCCCGGCTTTATCAACCTGACGCTCTCAGACGCTTGGCTCAACAACCATCTCGCCGCCGCGATAAAAGATGATCGCCTGGGCGTAACCGCTACCGACTCGCCGCGAAAATACGTCGTCGACTATTCTTCTCCCAACGTCGCCAAACCCATGCACGTCGGCCACATTCGCTCGACCGTCATCGGCGACGCGATCGCCAAAGTCTTGCGCTTCGCCGGCCACGAAGTGATCACCGACAACCACCTAGGTGATTGGGGAACCCAGTTCGGAATGATCATCTACGGCTACAAACACTTTTTGGATTCGTCAGCCTTTAAAACCGAACCGGTCAAAGAACTGGGGCGACTGTATAAGTTTGTTCGCCAAATCATGGACTACCATTCCACTAAAAAACAATTGCCGACCACCCAAGCCGAACTCGTCGCCGCGCAACAGAAAGTCGAACAACTCAAAGCGTTGCCCGAAACTGGCGATAAAAAGGCCGCCAAAAAACAAAAGAAAGAGCTCAACAACGCCATCTCCGCCGCCAAGAAACTAACCGGTAAAATCGAAGACGCCCAAGCAACCCTCCAAGCAACCGAAACCTCTCCAAGCCTCGCTAAAATCGCCGCGCAGCACGCCGAGATCGGCAACGCGGCGTTGTTGGAAACCGCCGCCTTGCACGCGGGCGACGAAACCAACCTCGCCCTATGGAAGCAGTTCCTTCCAATGTGCCGCGATGACATCCAAAAAATCTATTCGCGACTAAACATCGTTTTTGACAAAGAACTCGGCGAAAGCTTTTATCACGACCAACTCGCCAATGTCGTGAAAGACCTCGAAGCCAAAGGATTCACCCGCGAGAGCGATGGGGCGATTTGTGTTTTCTTGGACAACCATGACGCTCCGATGATCGTTCAAAAACGCGACGGAGCGTTCCTATACGCCACCACCGATTTGGCCACCATCAAATACCGGATGGAAAACTTCGACACCGACGCCAGTCTGTACGTGGTTGACCATCGCCAGTCTGAACACTTCAACAAACTGTTCGACGTGGCCGACAAATGGGGCTACAACGAAACCGAACTCACCCACGTCAGCTTCGGCACGGTGATGGGCAAAGACGGCAAACCCTTCAAAACTCGCTCGGGTGACACCGTCGGGCTCGAAGGCCTGCTCGACGAAGCCGAAACCCGAGCCGCCACGATCGCCAAAGAAAACAACCCAGACATCTCCGACGACTTACTGGCTCAAGCCGCAAAAATCGTCGGTCTGGGCGGGCTCAAATACGCCGACCTATCCCACGCACGTACCAGCGACTACGTGTTTGACTACGACAAAATGTTATCCGTCAGAGGCAACTCGGCCACCTACCTGCAATACGGTTACGCTCGCGTCCAAGGCATCATCCGCAAAACCGAAGCCGACATCGCAGCCATTCGTCAGTCGCCGGTGGCTTTCGAATTTGAACAGCCGATCGAGCGACAGCTCGCGGTCAAGCTGCTTCAATTCTCTGAAGCGATCGATGAAATGCTGGTTGATTACCGCCCGAATATCTTGTGCAATTATCTGTTTGAAACCGCCCAGTTGTTTGCCAAGTTTTTCGACCAATGCAGCGTCAAAGATGCCTCGTCGGACTCACTGCGAACCAGCCGCCTGCAACTTTGCGATTTAACTGCGCGCACCTTAAAAACCGGTTTGAGTTTGCTTGGCATTGAAGTTCTCGACAAAATGTAAACTTCGCTTTTACCTTTGCCTCGCCTCGACTTCCAGCTCGACGGCGACAACCTTACCCACGTTCAATCCGAGAGTTTGAATGTCCATCACGATCGAAGGATTCTCCGTCGTCGCCAAACGCGAGCTCGTTCAGCCGTTTTTGGACGACGACCGCATCGTGCCGCCCAACCGCATGTTCTTAAACGACGGCGACATCTGGCGTTGCTCGTTCATGTCCAACGATGACGCCATGGCGTTTGTTAAAAAACTCGAAGCCGTCGGCCTGAATGGATCCACCGGCCCCAACCCCGACTTGGTATTGGTCAACGAGTTCACTCACGACATTTACCCTTACTGCGAGTGGCTCGAACTGGGCAACTTCCAAAAGGCCATCGTCGCTTGGAAAGCCGGATCGGATCCAGAAAACCTCGTCGCCCACGAAGGCTTTGATCCCGCCATCGGATCGGGTTTACTGTTTCGCGACAAAACGAACTTGCACGATTTAGAATTCCTACGCGTCGAAGGCAACATCGAAATCTACTTGGACAAGCAGAGCGGCGACGAAGTTTTTCTCGGACGCACACGAACTCCAGAGGCTTTGTTTCAAACCGCTTGTGAGGCCATCCGCCCGCACTTCAAAACCCCAGGCGAACCACCGGTCACCGGCGACGACGCCGACGCCGTCAACTCAGCCGTTGCCGACCTTGAACGGTTGATCGCCGACTATCCTGACTTTGCTCAAGCGATGTTCTTTTGCGGTAAAGGCTACATCGCATTGGGCCAGTACGGCGCCGCTTACCAACACTTTGTCAAAGGCAACGAACTCGACCCCAAAGTCGAAGGCTACGCTCGCGAACTTGGCGGCGTTTGTCTAGAACTCGGCAAGTTCGACGAAGCCGTCGCAATCGGTGAAAAAGCCGCCGCACTCAAACCCGATGACTGCGAAACACTAGGAAACCTGTCAATCATCTACCTCATGGCCGGGCGAATCGAGGCCGCTCAAAAATCGGTCCAATCCGCTTTGAAAATCAAACCCGACGACAACGTCAATCAAAACTTGCACGCCCTGATCGAATCCGTTGCCAATGGCGATCGCCCTCAGCCGATGTCAATGCGAGACATCCCCTAGCAATGAACGCCCCGCCAACAAGCGTTTCCCGGAATCTAAAACTAGCGCCAGCAGCAGAAGACCAACCTCCCATTTGCCGAACTCTTACCGCACGACTATGCTCTGGGTCCTTCAAACCCGTCCGTTCCTAACGTCTTTCTTCTACTGATCGCAATGCCTGATATTTTCTCCGACCTCCAATGGCGAGGCCTGATCCACCAAACAACCGCCGACGATCACCTGCCGCAATGGCTCGAATCTGGATCGCGAACGCTGTACGCAGGCTTTGACCCAACCGCCGACAGCTTGCACGTCGGCAGTTTGCTGCCACTGATGATGCTCCGTCGCTTTCAAAAAGCAGGCCATCGCCCGATCGCGATCGTCGGTGGAGCGACCGGAATGATCGGCGATCCAAGTGGCAAGAGTGCCGAGCGGAATTTGCTGTCCGCCGAAGCACTCCAAGCCAACATCGCCGGCATCGAAGCTCAAATGCGACACGTGTTGGACTTCGACTGCGGCGACCAATCGGCCGTATTGGTTAACAACAACGATTGGATGAAAGAGTTTTCTTACACCGACTTTCTACGCGACGTCGGCAAAAACTTTCCGATCAGTGTGATGCTGACCAAAGACAGCGTGAAGAGCCGCCTCGGTAGCGAAGCGGGGTTGAGCTACACCGAGTTTAGCTACATGCTGCTGCAAGCCTACGACTTTGTTCACTTAAACAAACAGTTCGGCTGCGAACTACAAATTGGCGGCAGCGATCAATGGGGCAACGTCACCGCGGGCATCGACCTTGGCCGACGCATGCTCAGCCAACAGCTATACGGAATGACTTGCCCGTTGCTAACCAAATCCGACGGCGCCAAAATGGGTAAAACCGAATCCGGTGCGATTTGGTTGTCCGCCGAACGGACCAGCCCGTACCAGTTCTACCAATACTGGGTCAACGTCGACGACGCGGACGTATCGAAGTGCTTGCGATTCCTGACCGAGTTGTCGCACAAGGAAATCACCGCCTTGGACGCCGCTCGCGAAGCAGCCGCTCATCAACGTGAAAGCCAAAAGAAGCTGGCCGAGCAACTCACGTTGTTGATCCACGGCCAAGCTGGTTTGGATCAAGCGATGCGAGCGACCGAGATTTTCTTCGGAGCTGAAATCGAGAACCTCAAAGACGCTGACCTAATGCAAATTTTCGGGGACGTGCCCAACAGCAGCTTCCCAATGGATCAACTCGGTGGAGAAGGGCTGGGGCTGATCGATGCCTTGGTCGCAACTGGCCTGCAAAATAGTAAAGGCAACGCTCGCCGGATGATCGAACAAGGCTCGATCTACGTCAACAATCGCCGTAACGACAACCTGAACCATCGATTGACAGCAGCCGATCTTGCCAGCGAAACCACGATCGTTTTACGTAGCGGCAAAAAGAAGTACGCCGTGTTAAAGTTTACCGATTAGACCCTCACCCATCGACCAATCGCCCGTACATTCTACCAAGACCACCTAACGCAAACTGATTGTGTTAGAACGGTCGTGCGGTTCCACCCAACTTTGTGGATTTTCTCAATTCTCTTAGATGTAGTGACGATGAGGCTTGTACGTCCGATCAAACTACGTGTTTGTTCGTTTCGTAATCGTAGAAGCCAATCGCCTATCAGCCGCGATCGCTTCAAAGTTTACTCGCCACCCGTAACCGAGTTTCTTTGATTGCAATCAACCGTAGCGTCCTGATGCGGCCACTCAAGATAATGTTCCGCAACAGAGCCAGGATGGCTTTGAGGAACAGACCCAGTATTCAAAAGGACTTGAAACTATGCGATCTCTTATGCTTGCTATGGGCGCATGCCTGTTCGCCCTTAACTTCGCGGGCTGCTCGAGCACTAGCCCTTGCGGCGGCTCTTGTGGCCAAGGCATCCTTGGCGGCGGTAACGTCATAGGCAACATAGGCTCCTCCGGAGGCGGTGAATCCAGTTGCGGATGTGGCCAGACGAGCAGCTGTGGCGACCAATCTTGCTCAGGCGACTGTGGCAACTCCGGTAGTGCAAACGCGTTTGCCAACAAAAACTACGGCGGACAAACAGGACTAGGACTAGGCTTGAGTGAAGCAGGACCTTCTTGCAAAGCAGAAGGCTGCAACGGCGGATGCCGAACATGCAAACTCAAGCGACCCCAACTCGCTGATCGCGTCGCAAGTCGCTTGCAAAGTAACGTCGGCAACATTGGTCGTGGCTGTGGCTGCAAAAGCGCAGGTGGTTGCGACGGTGCAGGTGGTTGCGACGGTGCAGCTGAAATCGACACCGCTGGCGATTGCGGTTGCGGCACACCAGCCCCAACCATGCTGGGAACCGATTGCGGTTGCTCAGCTTCTGGACCTGTTGAATTCTCGATGGGCGACAGCGTCGAACACGGTTTCGAAGGTGCAGCCCAAGGGAGCGGACTTCAACTTGCCAGTCACAACGATCGTCGCGGTCTACTAAGAGGCTTCAGTTTTGGCCGCAGCAGTCGAACACACCAAAGTGGCGGATGCGGTACACGCGGTTGTGGCGGACCGGGTGGTCTTTGCAGCAGCTGCCGCGCTCGCCTCCAAGCATCTAGAACTGCTTTGGGCGTAGGCCCCGGAGCAGGATCCATTCCACACCGCGATCCAACGATTCACGGTGGCGGACAAGCCGGACCAGCTGGCCAGATCCCAACGTACGCTTACCCGTACTACACCACTCGGGCTCCTCGCGACTTCTTGGATCCAAACCCACCAACGATTGGTTACTAAACCTAACCGAATGCACAGACTCTTTACCCCCGAGAACTCTGTGCTTCAGAAACATCTTGTGTAGATCAACTTGATCAAGAAAACGGCCGGCCTCACGCCCGGTCGTTTTTTATGCGCTGAAGCAACCAGCCGAGGGCACTGCCGCCGCCATCACTACTTAACGACGAAAGAAGTTATCCCACGCCACCTGAACCGCTTCACCATCCAAAATCAAATAGGTCGCCGCCGTAACCGCCAACAAGCCCGACGCAATCAAAAACGGAACGCCCATGACATTCGGCCCCACCGTCACCTTGGCCATGTGCTGCCTCAACTCACGCTCGACCCGCAACCAACCTTCCATGCTCTGTTGATTTCCGCCGGCCAGCATCTGCACATTCCGCAGCAATTCAACCGCTTCCACATGCATGTGAATCTTCAATCTTGGAATCACCAACGCATCACCAATCCACCGGCTCTTAGGATCCAACTCCATCGCAATCTTGCTCAAAACCGGTCGCAATTCTTCCAACGCCACATTGTAAACCACCAGCCTCGGT
This sequence comes from Mariniblastus sp., assembly GCA_023300235.1. Taxonomy (GTDB): domain Bacteria; phylum Planctomycetota; class Planctomycetia; order Pirellulales; family Pirellulaceae; genus Mariniblastus. The sequence continues at coordinate 21,370 of JALZWN010000143.1, read as the reverse complement.
CGCATCAGCAACACCACCAGCGACACACACAAACCGTAAAATACGATCAGCGAAACCCAAACCCAGGCCCCGAACTGACTGGCCGCCCCCTCAGGGAAAAACAATTCCATCGGGCCGGCAATCACAAAACCAACGACTCCGATCCCCAACGTCGCCGCATCACGAGCCCCCGTGGTCACGAACGGATGCCGGCGCAAATTCAGCAGCCCCATCATCAATAAGTAAACCGCCAGCGGCACGACCGCGACACAAAAGTGCAAAGAGTCCATCGAGCTTTAATCCTTTAGCGTTCAACGCAAGCTGAACGAACCTAACGTGTGACCGATCGTAGAATTGATCAGCAATCTTAGAAGTGATCAGCAATCGTTACCGCAACGAACTTGCAAACTGTTGTTTCAATGCTTTTTCAGCTGCTTTACCAGCCGAACCGTCAACGATCACATTCACCCGCACTTCACTGGTGTTGATCGCGTCCAAGTTAATTCCGGCGCTACCAAGTGCCTCGAACATTCCGATCGCCACGCCAGTATGACTTCGCAAGCCCACACCCGAAACCGACAGTTTCGCGATTTCACGCTTCGAAGAAACCCCTTCGCAACCAAACTGATCGGAAACCGCCTGCGTCTTGGCCACCGCGCGATCGAAATCGTCGCGTCCGACCGTAAACGCAATGTCCGCCACATCATCGCTGGCATGGCTCTGCACAATCATATCAACAAACACACCCGCTGCGGCGACTTGATCAAACAACTCAGCCGCCACGCCTGGCTTGTTGGGGACCTTGGTCAAAATCACCAATGACTGAGTGTCATCCAAAGTGATCTCATCAATCGTCAAGTCTTCCATCCCCAAACCCCGCAACCGCTCGATCACTTCCTCGGGGCTCAACGCAGTTCGCTCTTTGACTTCCTCCGTACCCGGCGTCGGTTCGATTTTGTCCAAATCAAATTCCGAGTGGACGATCCTCAAAGCGTCCCGAGCCACCTCGCGACTGACCAACGCGGAAACCTTAATCTCACTGGTCGTGATAATGTTCATGTTCACGCCACCTTCAGCCAGCCTACGGAACATCCGATTCGCCACGCCACTCTTTTCGGCCATCCCCATCCCCACGACAGAAACTTTCGAGACGTTATCGTTGACCGGCATTAGCTCGCAACCAAGCTCCTCAAGGGCACCGGCCACGGCTTCTTTCGCGTCATCGATCTCGTCTTTTGGGATCGTGAAACTGATCGTGGTGCTTTCGCCGTTGGCAGAAGCGTTTTGCACGATCATATCAACCGTGATTTTCTTGTCCGCTATTGGCGCGAAGATTTTGTGAATCGCTCCCGGCACATCCGGCACGTTCACGATCGACAACATCGCTTCGTCCTTCGTCAACGCTGCGCCGCTAACCACCATCCCGGCGGTTTCGGCATCGTCGACGATCAATGACCCCGGCACGTCGCTCAAACTACTTCGTACGTGGATCGGCACGTTGAACTTTTTGCCAAACTCCACCGACCGACTATGCAACACGCCAGCCCCCAACGAAGCCAACTCCAACATCTCGTCGTAGCCGACTTGACGAACCAAGCAAGCTTCCGGCAACACGCGCGGGTCGGTCGTGTAAACGCCATCGACGTCGGTGTAGATTTCACATTGATCCGCGCCCAACACCGCCGCCAACGCCACAGCCGTCGTATCGCTGCCGCCGCGGCCAAGCGTGGTAATGTTCAGGTTGTCATCGACGCCTTGAAAGCCCGCGGCGATCACGATGTTGCCATCGTCCAACAACGCTTTGACACGTTCGGTGGAAATCGAATTGATTCGAGCTTTCGTGTGCGAGCTATCAGTTTTGATGCCAATCTGGCCTCCAGTCAAGCTAACTCCTTTGGCCCCCAACGAATCGATCGCCATCGCCATCAACGCGACACTGACCTGTTCGCCAGTCGACAATAACATGTCCATCTCCCGAGCCGGTGGACGTTCGTTAATTTCGTTTGCAAGTCCAATCAGCGTGTCAGTGTTTTTGCCCATCGCACTGACGACGACCACGACTTGATTACCGCGTTGCTGAGCCCGAACGGCTTTGCGAGCGGCGGCGAGAATTTTTTGACTATCGGCGACACTGGTTCCGCCAAATTTTTGAACGACAAGAGGCATGCTGCTGTTTGCTCGGTTAATCGACATATGAAATTTCGAGCGGTTATTGTCGATTGGCGGCTTCGAGTGTCAATCGCCAAACCAGTTCTTTGCAGCGGCTTCGACGCGATTTGGCCTTAACTTTTAACGCCCAGCGACACCTAAACAGATTCGCTGGCTTTTTCGGCAATATTCTGGGATCGACGACGAACTAGAGGCGAACTTACGATTTCACACTTTTGCCCGACAGCGAACCGGAGTTCTGCGTTTACAATAACAATTAAAACAACCGTTAAAAGGGGAACCGGACCGACATAAACGCCCCTTGGGGCCTGCCACTCCGCCCCCGCGTTTTACTGGCGCCAATTAGCCTTGGTCTAACGTTCGGTCACCTGGTGAAATAACACAACCTTCCGCCGCCCAATTGTTACCCGCCAACATGGAAACCATCTACCTACTGTTCAACGAAGCCAACGTCTTCCCCACGCTGGCAATGACCGCCATTGTCGCATACTGGATGTTGATGATCGTCGGAGTAGTAGGCATGGACACACTTGATATCGATATCGATGTCGATCCCGGCGTTGACATTGATCTCGACTTGGATGTCGCACCTGAAGTCGAAGTTGATACCGGCGGTAGCGTTTTGGATGCAGGCGGCGCGGACATTGAGCTGGATGGCGGAGGAGGAAGCTCCAATGCCGGCAACAGCCCACTCCGGCCGTTGGTTGAGTTCTTGTACATGAGTGACGTACCGGTCGTCATCGTCGGCACCGCACTGATGCTTGGATTTTGGATCTCAAACGTCACGCTAAATTTACTTTTTAATCCAACGGGTTCGTTTGCCTTATCGTTACTTTGGTTTGTCCCCAACTGCATCGTGGCACTGCTGGTCGCACGAGTCGTCGTGATTCCAGCAGCGGCAATCGGACGCAAATCAGCCCCTGAAGATCGCGGCCGTTTAAAAATGGTCGGCTTGAAGGGCACAGTTAAGACGGACAAAGTCACCGAACGTTTCGGTCAAATGGAAGTCAAACCAGACAACGAACCAGAAATAACTTTAAACATCAGAGTCGCAGCGGGACACCGCCTTACCAAAGGTGATGTCGCAAAAATCATTTCTTACAACCATGAAGACGGGACCTTTTTAGTTGAACAAACTAAGTGGGAGAATAACTAATGAATAACACACTTATTTTTGCCGGCATATTTTTTAATGGATGGTTCGGAACAGTCTTCGATATTTTATTGATCGTGGCTATTCCAATAACCATTTTAGGACTTGGCTTCGTCGCCTACTACATCAAGTGCCTTCGCAAAGTTCCCCAAGGAACGGCGTTAATCAAAACCGGTCAAGGCGGAACCGAAGTCAGCTTTGACAAAATGATGGTCGTGCCAGTACTGCACATCGTCGAAATGATGGACATCTCCGTCAAACGCATCGAAATCGACCGAAGCGGCGTCGACGGGTTGATCTGTAAAGACAACATCCGTGCCGACATCAAGGTTGCTTTCTTTGTTCGCGTGAACAAAGAAGTCGACGACGTCAAACGCGTCGCAAACTTCCTGGGCTGCCGCCGAGCGTCTGATCTAGAATCCCTGCGTGGCGTTTTTGAGCCTAAGTTCTCTGAAGCTCTGAAGACCGTGGGTAAGCAATTTGATTTTGTCGAACTTTATAATACCCGCGAAGCGTTCCGCAACAAAATCCTTGAAGTTATCGGTTCCGACTTGAACGGTTACGTCCTGGACGATTGTGCCATCGATTACTTAGAACAAACCGAACTTGAGAAGCTCAACCCAAACAACGTTCTGGACGCCGAAGGTATCAAGAAGATCACCGACTTGACTTCTCACGAGATCACGCTGGCAAACCAGATTACTCGCGAAAAAGAAAAGACACTCAAGAAACAAGACGTTGAAGCTCGCGAAGCCATTTTGCAACTCGAACGCCAGCAAGTTGACGCTGAAGAAAAACAAGAACGCGAAATCGCTGAAATCACCGCTCGTCAAGAAGCCGAAGCAGCTGTCGTCAGAGAACAAGAACGCCAGCGATCCGAATTGGCTCGGATCACTGCCGACGAAGAAATCGCAATCGCCGAAGAAAACCGCATGCGTGCCGTGATCGTTGCCGCCAAGAGCAAGGAACGAACCGACGCCGTCGAAACCGAACGCGTCGAAAAAGACCGTGGTTTGGAAATCGCCGAACGCGAACGAGTCGTTACGTTGGCAGAGATCGAAAAAGAAAAAGCGATCGAAGTCGAAAAGAAAAACATCCAAGACGTGATCAAAGACCGCGTGATGGTCGAACGAACGGTTGTCGAAGAAGAAGAAAAGATCAAAGACACCCGCGAATTCGCTGCTGCTGACCGTAAAAAACAAGTCGCAGTCACCGCGGCCGAAGAAGCAGCCGAACAGAAACTGGTCACCGAAGTCAAAGCAGCCGAAGCGGAAAAGCAAGCCGCTGAACTGGAAGCCGAAACCGTGATCGTTCGAGCAGAAGCTGAACGCACCGCGGCGGAAAAGCAAACCGAGGCCAAGAAAATGCTGGCCGAAGCGACTCAAGCGGAAACCGCCGCTCTTGGCTTGGCCGAAGCTCAAGTTACCATGGAAAAAGCAGCCGCCATCGAAAAAGAAGGTACTGCCGAAGCCAAAGTTGCTGAACTGAAGTTCAAAGCCGACGCACAAGGCATCACCGAAAAAGCCGAAGCGATGAAGCTGTTCGACGGTGTCGGACGCGAGCACGAAGAGTTCAAGCTCAAGCTGAACAAGGAAAAGGACATCGAACTGCAAGCCATCGACGCCCAACGCCTGATCGCCGAAGCTCAAGCCAAGATGATTGCCGAAGCTTTGGTCAATGCCAACATCGACATCGTCGGCGGCGACAACAAGTTCTTCGACAGCATCGTCAACTCGATCACTGCTGGCAAGCAAGTCGATCGCTTGGTCGGCAACAGCGAAGTGCTTTCAGACGTGAAGGATACCTTCTTCACCGGCGATCCTGCTCAACTTCAAGAGCAGATCACCAAGTACGTCGACATGTTCGGTGTGACCTCAGAAGACCTGAAAAACCTTTCAGTAGCAGTCTTGATCGGTAAGATGATGGCATCGACTTCGGACAAAGGAGTCCTTGGCCAATTGCAATCATTGATGACTACCGCCAGCCGTGCGGGAGTCGCCGACCAAAACGCTGGCACCATACTGGACGCAGTCAAAGCGGTTAAGTCGTAGCGCGTACTAACCCGAGCGACGAATGCGAGGCTCAACACTGGCATCCAGATGTCCGGTTTTTAACACCAGACATTCGTCGCCGAAGACGCACTTCAACCCCTTCGCCTCAACTTCACGAACTTCACAAACTTCTCGCATCTGTCGCCCAACGCTACGCTCAGTGACAGGCGAGTTTGTGACGAGGCCCTGAATGTTTTCCGACTAGCGACTGAATAACATGTCCACCGATCAAAACCAACCTGAAAATCTCGACACGCCCGTCGAAGAAACTGCATCCGCCGGACCGCAGCTAGAACGTGGCACCTACGAGATCATCAAAAGCCGCTTGCAATCGTACGCGACCGAACTCCGTTCGCGCCTTGGCTTATTGAACGAGGAACGCCGATCCGTTTTCGGCAGCATCCCCACCGAACTGATTTCAACTCAGCGGATCACCACCGCCAACAACTGCGTCGCCCAAGACATCTTCCCGCTGGGCGAACAATTCATCTTTGGCTACAACGTCCACCTGGGCCTGAAAACCACCACCGACCTCGCAGACGTCTTTGGCATTTACAAGTTCGCCGAAGGCAGCATGCACGAGCAATCGCTCGAATTGCTCAGCGATCCCCAGTTCCTAAAGGACTTCGCAGGTCTATACAAATACTACAAAGACACCCACTTCCAACGGTTTTACACCGCGGGCCCACACTTGCACCTGGTTTTTCAAATCGGAAAATCACACACCGACATCAAATCATTCAAATTTGTCGTTGGCGATGATGGCACGTTAACCTACATCGACAACCGCAGCGATCACGAAATCGTCAAACCACCCCAGCACGATTTCAAATGGATTCGCACTCAGCGCGACCTACACCGCGACGGCGAACACCCGCACATTTCGATCGACGACCGCGTGTTTGTAGAAACCGTCGGCGGCGACCTGACAATCAAAATCGAAGACAACACCGAAGACGGCTCCGGAATTTACGCCGAACCCGTCGACGACCCCGATCAAACGCTCGACGACGCCGAGTACTTTTACTCGATCGTTGGCAACATCATCTTGCTCAAGATCAAGCCATTCAAAGAAGACGCTTATCGCTACCTCGTCTTCAACGAAAAAACTCAAACCGCTCGACGCTTGGATTCAATCGCCGACGCCTGTGTTTTCTTGCCAGAAGACCACGGCCTGATTTTCTCCAACGGCTATTACCTGCAGACCGGTGTTTTCAAAACCTTTGAAAGCAACGTCAGCAACCTGCAGTTTGAACGCCGCATCGCAGCCAGCAACGGCGAAGACTATTTGTACGTCTTCTCAAACCCAGACACCGGCCAAAAGGTTTTGCTGTCGTACAACATGATCGAACAAGTCGTCGCGACGCCGATCGTTTGCAGTGGCTTCTCGATCTTTGACAACGGCGAATTGGTTTACTTCAAATCCGACGTCGATCCGCAAAAGCACCACGCGATGCAGGTCTGGCAAACGCCTTACGTTGGCGAAGACTTTCAGGTTGGCGAGCAAACCGATTCTTACGTCTACAAAATTGGCAACAAAGAAATCGTCCGCGCGATGTCAGAATCGCACGAGGTCATGAACCTGATCGACCAAGACGACAGCTACACCAGTTTGTACGTGGACTTGGTCAAGAAGTCGACCGACATCTTAGACTCCTACTTCTGGTTAACCGACGAAAACACGTTCCAGCTATCAGAACCGCTGTCCCAAATCCGCGATGCTGCGACCGCTGCGGTCGACGAGTTCGACAAAGTCGTTCGCGTTCGCAAGAACACTGCCGAACAGTTTGCGACCGTCGCCAAAGCAGCTACCGATGCAGTCGTCACCGCCACCAGTCGGCACTTCAAACACATCGACGACTTTGTGCAGTCACTGGCCGAACTGCGCACCGTGCGCGGCCAAGTCATCAGCTTGAAAGAACTCAAGTACGTCGACCTCGAAGATGTCGCAACACTAGAAACCAAAGTTGCTGAAAACTCAGACCGACTGTCCACTCGCTGCGTTGAGTTCCTGCTCAAAGAAAACTCACTCGCCCCTTACACCCAGCGTGTCGCCGACCAACTTCAACAAATCGAAGCCCTCAAGACCGGCCTACAAGCCAAAAAGCTGGACCAGGAAATCGCTGCCGGGGCAGGGGAGCTTGAGATGCTGATCGAGATCGTCAGCAACCTGAAGATCGAAGACGCCACTCAACGCACTCGAATCATCGACAACATCTCAGCGATCTATTCCAGCCTGAACCAAACCCGCGCCACGCTCAAGAAAAAATCACAGGCCTTGCTGTCTGTCGAAGGCGCTGCTGAATTTAACAGCCAGTTAAAACTGATCAGCCAAGCGGTCGTGAACTACTTGGACGTTTGCGATTCGCCAGAACGCTGCGATGAATACTTAACCAAGATGATGGTGCAAGTCGAAGAACTCGAAGGCAAGTTTGCTGAGTTCGACGAATTTATCATCCAGCTGGCCGAAAAGCGTGAAGAGATCTACGCGGCTTTCGATACCAAAAAACTACAACTGGTCGAATCTCGCAACAAACGAGCGACCTCGTTGATGCAGGCTGCCGATCGAATCATCAAAGGCATTGCGTCTCGCGTTTCAAACTTTGAATCGGTTGACGAAATCAACAGCTACTTTGCTAGTGATTTGATGATCGACAAGGTCCGTGACATCATCGACAAACTGGCGAAGATGGGCGAATCGGTCAAAGTCGACGATGTACAAAGCCGACTAAAGACGGTTCGCGAAGATACCGTCCGCCAACTGCGCGACAAAAACGAACTGTACGTCGATGGCCAGAACATCATCCAGTTCGGAAAGCATAAGTTCTCGGTCAACACGCAAGCCTTGGAATTGACCACCGTCATCAAAGACGGCGATATGTTCTTCCACTTAAGTGGTACGAACTACTTCGAAAAAGTCACCCACCCAGAACTCATGGCAACGAAGGCCGTTTGGAACCAACCGGTGGTTTCTGAAAACCGCGAAGTTTACCGCGGCGAGTACTTAGCGTACTTGATGTTGAATCAAATCAATGCTGGCGAAATTGAACTACCAAAATCAGAAGACCCAACCGAAGCCGACGATGATGCGAGGCTTCTCGAAACGGTGCAAGCCTTCATGGCCCCGCGATACAGCGAAGGCTACGTCAAAGGTGTTCACGATCACGACGCCGCCAAGATCCTCAAGCCACTGTTAAAGCTGGACCGCAACTTGGGCTTGTTGAAGTACTCGACCCAAGCCCGCACATTGGCCGGCGTCTTCTGGCTCATCAAAGAAGGCTCCGACTGGCGCACCGATTGGGAAAACCAATTCAGCGTCCTCCAATCGGCGCGGACGGTCTTTGGCAACATCACCGACCGTCAAAAGTACGTCAGTGCTCTACACGCAGAGATTGAACAAGAACTAGAACGCCAACCGTTTGCGAATGATCAATTTGCCAGCGAAGCCGCTAACTATTTGTTTGATCAGTTTTCCACCCAAGAAAAACTGGCTTGCAGTCAAGACGCGAAGCACATCGCGGATTCGTTCTTGGCCTTCCTGAAAAAGAAATCAGCGACCGACCAATTTGCTGCGATCAACGGCAGTCAACTGACCGCCGTGGCACGCTTTGGCGCCGCCAAGCAATGGATCGCTGCCTTCGTTGACCAATCGACCGATTCGTTAGACGCTCGCTACGTCGAAGAAGTAGCGATGATGCTGGTCGACGGTTCCATCGAAAAACGAACCACCACCGCCATCTCGCCCGAACAAAATGTCACGGGCCTGCTGGGCGACCATCGCCGAGTTGAAGGCAAAACGTATCACCTGGACTACAACGACTTCATCGTTCGCTTGAACTTGTTTGCAGCAACGACGGTCCCAGCCTTCGAAGCCTATGTGCACTTGAAAAAGGAAATCATCGACACTCGCCGCGAAGAACTCAAATTGGAAGAGTTCAAGCCACGCGTGTTGACCAGTTTTGTCCGCAACCAATTGATCAACGACACCTACCTGCCAATGGTCGGTGCGAACCTCGCCAAGCAAATCGGCGTTGTTGGCGAAGACAAACGTACCGACCTGATGGGCTTGCTGTTGCTCGTATCGCCTCCAGGTTACGGTAAAACGACGTTGATGGAATACATTGCCAACCGACTTGGCATTACCTTCATGAAGATCAACGGCCCGGCGATCGGCCACGAAGTCACCTCGCTCGATCCGACCGAAGCCCCCAACGCCAGTGCTCGCGAAGAAGTTGAAAAACTAAACCTCGCACTGGAAATGGGCGACAACGTGATGATCTACTTGGACGACATTCAACACTGCAACCCAGAGTTACTCCAAAAATTCATCTCGTTGTGTGACGCCACGCGTCGTATCGAAGGTGTATTCGGCGGCAAGACGCGGACTTACGATCTTCGTGGTCGCAAAGTCGCGGTCGTCATGGCCGGTAACCCGTACACTGAATCGGGCGAGAAGTTCCAGATCCCTGACATGCTCGCCTCACGTGCGGACACCTACAACTTGGGTGACGTCATCGGCGGCAACGAAGGTTCGTTCGAACTCAGCTATCTGGAAAACTGCTTAACGTCCAACTCGACGCTGGCTCGTTTAAACTCTCGTTCACGTGCCGACGTTTACACGATCATCAAGATGGCCGAACAGGGCGACGACCAACCGCAAACGCTCGAAGGCAGCTACTCGATCGAAGAGATCAACGAGTTCGTATCGGTGATGAAAAAATTGCTGATCGCTCGCGACGTAATTCTTCGCGTCAACCGCGAGTACATCGACTCGGCCGCTCAAGCGGACGAATACCGAATCGAACCGGCGTTCAAGCTGCAAGGTTCGTATCGTGATATGAACAAAATCTCCGAAGCGATCGCTCCGATCATGAACGACCAAGAACTGGACACCTTGATCGACGGTCACTACCTAAACCAAGCCCAAACCTTGACCTCGGGCGCACAAGCGAACTTACTCAAGCTGGGCGAACTGACGGGCAAACTGGCTGGCGAAGAACTCGCACGCTGGTCTGATATCAAACGGACCTTCAAACGGAATCTCGTACTCGGTGCCGCCGGCGACGACGGTCAACTGGGCCAAGTGATTGCGCAGCTAACCAGTTTTAGCGAAGGTCTACACCACATTCGATCGGCGTTGGACACTGGCGTGCAACACTTGACCGCCAAACAAGCACCGACAGAAACCGAAACCACGACGATGAACCAAGTCGGCCAAGTGGTTAGCGAACTATCGAGCTTTAATAAGTCGCTTGAGCAAATGAAGACGATGCTAGAAACGGGTGCCCTGTCGGCAACCGCCAGTGGATCGCCGGGCGCTGCAACCCCAATGGCAATGGCTCCGTCGGAGCAGAAGATCGAGATCATCAACAAGGTCCCGAATATCTTCTTGGACATCATTCGCAACCAGTTCCGGGTTTTACAGACGTGGATGGAGCCGATCTTAAAGCTATCGGAAGTATTCCCCGAAGCCGACGGCTTGAAACGAGCCGCCGACGCCACGCTTGAAAACTACGACAAGATCATCGATCAAATCGGTCGCGAGGAAGAAGAATAAACCGGACTCAAAACGAGCCCGGCGAGAGTTCTGCACTCCGTGCGTTTGGCTCGCTTTCAGTTTTTTTGCCGGCCGCTTGCTCCACCGCCGGAGAGTGGCGTTCCATCGGGAAGAGTTGCTTTACGCATTTGCTCAATGTGCTCAGCGGTAGGTCGGACCGGCTCCACATCTGGCTGAGGGTAACAACCGACAAAGAAACTGACGAAGACAACAGCAACAAGTAAACGGGACACGCAAACCTCCAACTTTAAAAGATAAAGGCCCACCCGAAGATACGGATGGGCATTAAATTGACAGAGCCAATGGATTAAACTGGCAGAAAATCACTCGAGCAGTTTTACTAGAATTCGCCGATAACTTCACCGTTAGAACAGGTCGCTAAACCGTCCAAAACGACATCGTCGGTACTGCGAGGAATAGCGTGGGTTGATCCATCACCAAATGTAAAATTTACTGTTCCTGGGTGTGGCGAGCTAAGTTGGTCTACTGCGAACACTTGCTCCGTATCTCCGCTAGGAGTTATTATTGGATTGAGGTAGACATTTTCGAGGCCAACAAAGGCGTCAACGCCGGGGCCAAAAAAAGAACCATAGTTGATCGAAGCCCCTGTGTTTGAGAAAATATTCGAGGCTTGTGTCCGCCTATTTCCAAACATCTGTCCTTGGGACTCACCAACGTACATTGTGTTTGATGTACCGTCGGTGATACCACCTATCGGAACGCCGTTATAGGGCCGAGTGTAGAAATTAATATCGAGTTCAAAGTTAGCGGAAATCCCGGGAGTTATTTTAATTCCGCTGCCGTTGCCCGACGGTGACTTAAAAGTGCCAATGACGGGCAAGAAGTCGACGCGTGATGATTGATTGGTCGGATTGCCTTCTTCAACGTCCACTACAACCTCTGCTTCGATCATACTTGGGCAGAGGAGGAATACAGGAGAATCAAACTCAACCGGCGTGTCATGGTCCAAATTAAAAAGAGATCTTCCGGTCACAGTGTTTCGAGCTCGTTCGTATATCGCGTCCTGCAAGCTTTGCTGTTCCATGTAAGGCAACAGTTGAAGCCAAGTTGAATGGCCTCTCAAGGTGGAGCCCGGGACCGAAAATACAATCGGAGGGTAACTCATCAGAGCGCTCTCATAATTGAGCGCAGCCAAACCAATTTGTTTGCAATTGTTCAAGCACTGAGTACGGCGAGCCGCTTCACGCACCTGCTGCACCGCAGGCAATAACATCCCGATTAAGATACCAATAATCGCAATGACCACGAGTAATTCGACGAGGGTAAAACCTCGCGATGAAGAATTTGATCGCATTATAACTTCCTAAAAACAATATGAAATAAACGTAAAAAGCTTATCTGGAAGAGGGCTGCAATGTCTTCGGCTTGCGAATCGAGGATCGCTAACACCAAAACTCGCGCAACACCTTGTGTTATTATTGTCGTCCTGGGGGCGATCAATCAATCTCTAAACTGGCGTTTACCGTAAAGTGGACATTCTGGTCCATCTTTTCGAGTAGCCAACAGCAAGCAAGGTGCACGGAATGTATCCCATGACACCAACGGCTTAAAATGATCCGCCAACAACATGCTTGCAACCGACTACACAATCATCGACCAATTTGGCGGCAACGAGGAAGATTAAGCGTTACCGCACGGGTTCTAACGAGTGCCAGAACCGCTCGAGGGACGATTCGCCGAACCACTTGGGACCACAGCCGGGCGAGCCGAAAATCCACTTGGTGGCAGAGTGGTCGGAAGATAGCTTGATTTAGGTCGAGCAACCGAATTGTTTGATGTCCGGGACGACGAGCCTTTCGGTAGAACCTTGTCGGGGTCTTCAAATAGCAACCCCGAGGCATCATCGATGGTCTCTAGCTTGTGCTCGAACGATGGCGCACGAACCACAGTCGCTTTGTTAATGATCGTTGCCTCACCACCAGCAGTGCGAATACGGTTTACGGTTTTAAAAGAGTAAACGTTTTCTAGTCCTTCGATGACACGACCAAACGAAACGACCTTTTCTTTGAGGTTGGGGTCCGGTCGGTGCAGGATAATAAACTGGGCCCCAGCGGTGTCTTCACCATCATTCTGCATGACGACTGTTCCAGCAAAATGTCTCCGGCCGTTTTCAAACTCATTGCGAATCCGATAGCCTGGATGTGTGGTTCCGTCGTTGGTCGTACAGCCAGATCGAGCATAATTGCTGGGCACAACTTGGAAGAACTCCAAACCATCGTAGTAGCCTTCCTGGGTCAACTTGATAAAGTTTGCCACGGTATTGGGAGCTTGGTTTTCAAATAACTCAATCACCACATCGCCATGAGTTGTCTCCAACTTTACTCGAGGCAAGTTATCAACTCGCGCCTCTTCGGCCCGCAGTGCTTGTTCTTCTTCCCAAGCTTCAACGGTTGCATCAAAGTTCTTTCGCACCTCTGGATCTAGCCCGATGTCCATATTCTCTAGCCGCGAAATAAACGCTTCGGCACTTTCGAAGTCTTGCAGACCATAGCTCGCCAGGTAGCCTTGATAGATCACATTGATAAACGATTCGTCTTCAGGCAACGGCCTAACTCCCGGATCCTTGCCGATGTCGCCGCCTTTGATTTCAAGAATCGTGTTCACCAAACGCAGGCCTTCTTGAGGATCGTATCTTGAATCCCGTCCACGCGGCGACAACTTACTCGCCAGCACCTCAAAGACTTTCGCTGCCGCAGCTCGACTGCCTGTCGGATCCGAACGAAAAGCCTCAACCGCCGCTGGCTCCAACAATTCATTCAAAACAACGACTTCGCCTTTCAAAGCCTTAATCGCATTTTGAAACTCTCGTTGCTTCGCTGCGTACCCTAGCGGGATGTTTATATACCGCCAATTAATCTTCCTCTCATCGTCGCGAATCTTTTTGACAATCTCGGCAAACGTCAATTTCTCTAGTTCAGCCCTCCAAGCTGCTCGCTGTTCCTCCACTGTCAGCCCGTCCTCCGATTCACCACCATTGTTCGTTGCATCGGTGGTTTTAGTTGTGGAACCAGCAGCATCTTTGGTCATCGAGCCAGCCTCTTTGGTCGCGGAACCGAATTCAGAGATCGCTCCCGGAAGCGTCACAACGGTGGGCTCTTGAACGACTGGGTCAGACGCAGATTCGACTTGGAGCCCCGAAGAATCGTTGGGCGTCCCAAGCAATCCCTGAGCGGATGCGAAGCTGGGCAATATCAACAGCGAAACCGTAAGGCAGTTCGCAACAACATTTCGAAGGTTCACTTGAGAAGGGTTGATCATTGCTTTGCTTTATTGGAACAGTTTGCGTCGGTCGTCAATCATATCGAATTTATCAGAATCAGCGAAACGCTATTTTTTGCTCGTTGATAGTTTTTTTGGCTGATAATCCACATTCGGCCGCTTCCTGAGAACTTTTGCGGACACGATATAGTCGTCCGGCATATCGCCTTGCTTCGAATTTACACGCTCACTGACGGACGAACCTTTGCGAAAACGAGCGTTCACTTTCAGTATATCGACGACATCCATCCCCGCGATAACTCGGCCAAAGACCGTTTCTTCGTATTCTTCGTTCGCAAACGGATTCGGTGCGGTATAGATACTGAATTCCGAAGCACCGACGGTGAAGCCTCGAGGGATTGTCGCGATCGTGCCACGAAAAATTTTACGTGCGTTGTCAGCTTTGGCCTCGCTGGTAATCTCATAGTCTGTCGGCGGACGTCGATTTCTAGAGTACAGCCCAGTTTGCGCCCGAAAATTCCGCAGTACTTGATGAAAGAAAGCACCCTCGTAAAACCCAGATTCTACCAAATGAACAAAGTTGCCCACGGTATCAGGGGCTTCATTTTCAAACAGCTCAATCACGATCTTGCCCTTTGAAGTCGTGAACTCAACTCGCGGCAAATCATCAGCCTTGGCCTCGGCTTCACGAATCGTTTTCTCTTTTTCCCATCGCTCACCAAATCCTTTAAGCGTCGCAAACAGAATCGTCTCTTGCTGAGGCAATTCTTCGATCAGCTTGGGCTTCTCTTGAAGCAAGCGATCGGCGATTTGATAGTCGTTGGTGAAAGCCGCAATCCGAGCGGCACTCCCCCAAACCGACTCATCGTCTGGGCGAAGCTCCAGCATTTTTTTCAGCACGCGATTGGCCGCCCCGATCCGGCCGTCATCGCCGGACACTAACGCCATTTGAAACGCCAAACGGAATTGATCCTCAGTGGGCTGTTGGGCCTTCAGATAAATCTCCAGCGAAAGCTCTTTGATCTTTTGGTAGCTCACTTGCCCAAGCGTTGCATTCTCCCGCCAAGCCTTGCCGTAGCCGTAAGAGTCGTTTTTTGAAGCGTGCTGATACTGGGCTTTGGCCGCCCACATGGCCTTCAGAGACTCACGAAAACCAGGCAATAACCCGTCCAATTCGGCATTCAACTGGTCCAACGACATCGCTTCCAATTGGCCGACCGGATACGCCAAGACCACGTTCTTAGGCGGTGGCGCGGGCTTTTCATCCGGTTGCATAATCTGAGCCCAACCGCTGCTGATACCAAGCACACAGGCGAAAAAGAGAGCCAAACTCGTCAATTTGATGGTCGAAAATGAAAACGTCATGAGCTGATTCAAACAGTGGGGATACTATTTTGATGGACTACTAATACTATAGAGTATAACGAACATTCAAAGATTAGAAGCGAAGCGACTTCAAACCACTCGCTCACCACACTCAAAGACTCTTGCGACAAACTTCATGACTCGAAATAAACGCGGCAGACACCTGAAAAACTGGAACTCCAACCAAGCCCAAGCGCCGCAAGGGAAACTCCGCATCATTGGCGGAACCTTCCGTGGGCGAATCATCGACTACTCGGGCGATCCGGTCACCAGGCCCATGAAAGACAATATTCGCGAAGCCCTTTTTAACCTAGTCGGTGGCTGGGTCAAAGAAAAAGCCGTCTTCGACCTGTTCGCCGGCACCGGCGCCATCGGCTTGGAAGCCGTCAGTCGCGGAGCCACCGCGGCTACAATGATCGAACGCCACTTTCCAACCGTCAAAATCATCCAGCAAAACATTCAAACACTCGACGTCGCCGCAGCGGCACAAGTCCATGCCTCTGATACGTTCTTTTGGGTGCGACAGTTCGTCAAAAACCCCGCCGACCACCCCGCCGAACCGTGGATGGTTTTTTGTTGCCCCCCCTACGATTTCTTTGTCGACCGCACCGAAGAACTCATGACCATGCTCGATAGCCTCATCTCGCTTGCCCCGCCGGAGAGCATTTTCGTGGTTGAATCGGACCGCCGGTTTGAGCACACCCATTTGCCCTTGGCCGACGACTGGGCGATCCGCGAATATTCGCCCGCAGTCATCGCAACGCTGAAACGATAACTCCAGCCAAATTCGATCATTGAATCGAATTTGCCGAAGTAAAATTCGGTTGTGCTAAAAACTCGGCTCTTTACCACCTGTTCGGCAAAGTCACCGCAAGCCGGCCTGTCGCGAAATTGCATGCAAAACAAGTGCTGTCATCGAAAACTCAGAAGTGATTTAATTTGTATCGAACCTACAGCCAACTTGCTCCGATAAGTAAATGGTACCCACCGTTCGCCCCGGAGAAGCTCGTTGAAAATCACCTCTCAACGACCGAAGATCATTTTATCGCCTGCCCGCTTGCTGCTTGCTAGCATCATCGGGCTATCGCTAGCCCTTTCCGCGTTCAGCGCCGCTTTGGCCGCTCCACAGAGCGAACCCAAGCCGTGGGTTTCAACGAAGCTGTTGAGCGAAACAATCGACCATCTGGCCGAGCACCCTGCTGTCGCCCAATGGGCCGCTCAAACCAAGCAAGTTCTTGAATCCGCCACTGCCGGCGACCTGTCTCCGCAGCAGCGACTTACCCGTATCGCTCGGCTGGAACAACAGCGGCTCAGCATCGACCGGCTGTACCACAACATTTCGCAATCAATCTCGTCAGCGAACGATCGCCAGTTGGCCTGGGCTCAGCTTCAGAAACTCCAGTACCAACTCGCCCGCCGCATCACCACATGGTCGGCACTGGCCAAATTCGACGCGACCGCCAGCGACCACACCCCCCCATCTCAAGCAGCGGTTCATCTTCAGCTACGCGGCGTTGCAGCAGAGTGGTCCGAATACCTCAAGCTCGACGAACTCCGAACCGCTTTCGCAGCCGAAGACGACGAAAAAGCAAAACGTTTGGCCGCTCGCAAAACGTTGACCCGGATTTATTCACCCTCACTCCAAACAACTCAATCCAACTACGTTCAAGCATTATTCTCTGAGGGCGACCTTCAGCTGTTGAAATCGCACGCCAGCCGGAAAGTCGATCCGTCCAATCTTGCCAACCGTTTGGAGCTGTACGAGACGCAGCCAAGTTCTCGTAGCGGCTACCTGCTCAACGACACCGTCCAAGACTTGCTTTGGTCGAACGACCCGGCTTACCAACAAGCCGCCCAAGCGATCCAAAGCCACTACCGCAATGCGAACTTTCGTTTGACAATCTCGGAAGCCTTCATGAATCGCTTGCTTCCTCAACTGCCGACCATCGCCGAACCGGTATCCGAAACTATCCAAGGCGCCAAAATATCGGGTAGCAGCCAAGTCAGTAACGAATTGAATGTCGCGTTGATCCCAGACGAAAATCGGCTCAACTTTCAGATTCAAACCAACGGACACGTGCAGTCAAAAACCGTTGCGAAGACCAAAGGCTTCCGTATCATGAGCCAAGGCCAAGCCAACTTTTTGGTTTACAAAGAAATCACCGTTGACGCCAACGGCATCGACGCGAGCAAAGAAGCGTACTCAACTTCGAACGCCAAACAGTTGCTAGTTGGCATTCAGTCCAAGATCGATAACGTACCAGTTTTTGGTAACATCGCTCGCCGCGTCGCCACGAAAAAGGTCCGCGAGCAATCCTCCGAAACCAACCAGTTGTTCCGCCGGAAAGTATCCCAGGCTGCCGAGGCACGCGTCGAAGAGGAAATCGCCAAAGGAATCAAAACTGTCCGCCAGTCCGCCAACGACAACTTGCTGGAGCCTTTGATTGCGTTGGACCTAGAACCGACTCCGATGCAACTTGCCACCACCAACTCGGAGATCATCGTTCGCTATCGCCTTGCCGGCAGCGAGCAAATGGCCGCCAACACCGCTCGCCCCGCAACCACCGACCAATCGATGGTCGCAATCCAATTGCACCAGTCTTTGATCAACAACGCCATCGCTCGCTTTGGTCTAAATGGGGAATCGTTCAACAGCCAAGAACTAGCCGCACACCTGAAACAGGTAATTGGAATCAAAGCAAAGGCGCAATCCGACAACGAACAGAAAGACGCCCAATTCAAATTCGCATCCCACGATCCGATCCGCATCGACTTTGAAGACAACCGAATCAAATTCGTCATCAACATGGACTCGTTACAAGTCGGTGGATCAGCCAAACCAATACGTCGCCTATCGATGACCGCTGCTTACGAGATCCAAGCCGACGGCATGCAAATCCGATTGGTCCAAGACGATTCGGGAACACGCGTCACCAGCCGCGGCAAACGACTTCGCATTGGCGATCGAGCGGTGGTCAGCACCGTCATGAAGATGCTGTTCGAACCGATCTACTCAATGAACGCGTTGCCGAAGCAATTCCGTGATCGCCCCCAAGCCCAGTCGTTAATGATTTCCCGCTTGGTGATTCACGACGGGTGGCTGGGCGTAGAATTGGACGACCGGTTAGTCGCTCAGGCTCCTCTGGTCCCAACCAACGACAAACCAGAAACTCGCATCGGCGACAACCTGCGTCGCATCTTCGAACGACGCTAGTGAGCCTACGTTGTTCGATTCTCGATCAACTCAACTCACTCTTGGCCTCCAATGGCTACCAAGCGATCGGTGGTCCGGACAAACAGCACGCCTTGTGAAAACGCCGGCGTCGCGAAGCATGGCGAACCCATTTCGTTAGTGGCCAGGATTTCAAACTTCAGACCGGCTTGCAGGACATAGACTTTACCGTTTTCTGAAGCACAAAAGATCTTACCGTCAGCGGCGACCAACGAGGCAATCACACCCGCCTCGCGTCCCAAGCGAGCTTGATAAGCCGGCTTGCCGGTCTTCGCGTTGAAGCAGCGAACCGATCCGTTGGAGTTGCCCAAGTAAATAAAATCCTCGTAAACCACCGGCGTGGACATGTACGATCCGCCTCGCTCCGATCGCCAAACCAATCCGGGGTTGGCTTGAGCGTCAGCCTGTTCGCCCTTGGCTTCACTCAAGTTGCCACTCGCGTCCTTGCGAACAACAACGATCGGCGCCGGACCACCGTGAGCGCTGACGATGTAAAAGTTGCCATGAGCCTCGAAGGCCGACGGGATCGGATTGTCGCCGCCGCCTTTGACTCGCCAACGCTCTTCGCCAGTTTTTAAATCATAAGACAAAATCCACGGGAAGCCGTTGACCACCACTTGAGCGTCTTCACCATCGCCATCGATCAAAGGCGTGCCCCAACCGCGTTCGCAAATTCCGTGCCGTGACTTCCGCCAGATCTCTTCCCCATCACTCAGCCGCAACGCTGACAAATAAGGATCATCCGGAGCATCACAGACGATCACGATTCGATCGCCGTGGATCGCTGGCGAACTCGCAAAGCCCCAGCCGATGCCGTACTTGCTAACGTCGATCGTGCCGAGATCTTTTTCCCATATCAGTTTGCCGTCCATGTCGTAACAGTGCAGGCCTTCGGAGCCGAGGAACGCAAGTACGTGTTGACCATCGACGCAAACGCTGGTGTTGGCGTGAGTGGCTTTGGGGTGGCGAGTGGCTCGTGGTTTTGATTTGCGAGCGGTCTTGCGCCACAGTTCGTTGCCGGTGGTTTTGTCGTAGCACAGGACGAGCCATTCTTGTTCGCCGTTGTCATCGGCGGCGGCGGTGTTGCCGCCGCGTTTGGTTTGTAGCGGGACGTCGTCTGCTGTGGCCACTGCGGTGACCAAGAAGATTTTGTTTCCAAAAATCACGGGGCTTGAATGACCTAAGCCCGGGACTTTGGTTTGCCAGAGGATGCCGTTGGCTTGGCGATCGGCGGGCGTTTCATTGGCCGCCGGATCCCCATTCCACTTAGTGCGAATCGAGAACCCTTCGGCGACGCCTCTGCCGCCAGCGCCGCGAAACGCGGGCCAGTCGGTTTGCTGGTAGACGGCTCGTTTGCGAAATGGAGTTTCGTCAATGGCCGCTTGTTCGGTCTTCGCTTTCTGCGCTACAGAGACCTGGATGGTTGAAGTTGGTTTTAGTTTGCGCAAGGTGGAAACCTTGTTTTTGATTGCATTGATATAAACAAAGTTCAACGCGTCTGAGTTCGCAACCGCTACGTCAGGTCGTCCGTCGCCATTCAAATCGCCTGCGATTAATCCATAAGTGGCGTTCGCAGCACCAAACGATTCCTCCCGAAAGCGACCCGCTTTGTCTTCATTGAAGAAAACTACGTTCGGCTGGCCAGCATTTCCGGCCACGATGTCGAGACTTCCATCGCCATCGATGTCGGACAGGGCAAGCGAGTAGGTTCGGCTGTCGGCGGCTCCAAATGCAATCGACTTGCTCACGCCGCCGTTGCCATCACCAAGGTACACTGTATTCGGTTGGCCGATGTTGCCGGTCGCCCAGTCAAGTTTGCCATCGCCGTTTAGATCGCCCACGACAACCGCTCGTGACTGGCCTTTGGCTGGGCCAAAAGGAATCGGTTGGTTGAAGCCAAGCTTGCCATCATTTAGCAGCACCGAGCTTCGTTGCTGGTCGCGATTGGCGAGGATTAAGTCGTTGTGTCCGTCTTGATTGACGTCCGCAACAGCAACGTCGATCGTCGAATCGCGACGAGTGCCGTAGGTCGGCCCGGCAGTGAAATTGGCCTTGCCATCGTTCAGGTACATCTGGTTCTGTATGCCTCGGCAAGTCGCCAAGATATCGTTGTCGCCATCGTTGTCGATGTCTGCGACGGTCAAACTGCGAACGCTGGCGACTTTGCCAAACGGGCCAGAAGTTTCAAAGTTCCCGTCGCCGTCGTTGAGCAAAATTTGGCCAAGCGCCATGTCGTTGCCGATCGCGGCATCAAGGTCGCCGTCGCCGTCCAAGTCCGCTAGTTCGCAAGCGTAGGAGGTTGCTCGATCGTTCCCCAACGGTCGCATCACCGAGAATTTACCGCGGCCTTGATTTAAGAACAAAAAGTTTTGCTGCGGCCAATGCCGACCGTTGGCGACAACCGCGTCCAAATCTCCATCGCCGTCGACGTCGCCTAAACGAACCGATGCTGAACGATTGGTTTCGGTCCCGAGGGTGTCGCGAGAACTAGTGGACAGCGTTTTCCCAGCAACTTGAGCGATTGCGGTTGTTGGGATCGCAAAAAAATTACACGGGATCACAAACAACAAGCAGTTGACGAGGAAGGTTGCTTTTAAATTCATTTGACGATGGAACTGAAGTTG
>JALZWN010000142.1 GCA_023300235.1 Mariniblastus sp. | reverse complement strand
CTAGTTAGTAGCGGGGAGCGGACGGGATCAGGGTGAATCAGTATTGCAATTTAGGAATAATGGCAGCCCACCGCGTTAGGGAGGATTCTCACGAGGATTCTCACGAGGGCCTCGCTAACCGGCTTGTTGATTTAGCATGTTTTGGCGAAGCCTAACAAATGTGGAGATGGGCTTTCAGCCTGTCTGCACGCATGACAGGCTGGAACCCCATCACCACGTTTCCTCGCTCACGTGTCGGGATACCACTTACAGACCGACCTCCGAATTAGTCGGACCTCTGCTCAGAATTTGTATCCCAGAAAATCGATGTCGGCTTTGAAAGACTCGGCCACCATCGATTGCGTCTGCGGGTTGTAAAATGCTTGATAGCTTTTGCGTTGGCTCTGCGCGACGCTTTGGTTTAAATGCGGAAGGCTCAACGATTCCAAACCAACTTTTTCGCAGACCGTTTTGAAGTCTTGCTGGATGTTTTCCATCCTGCCAATGAAACTGACGATCTGTTGATCCTGTTTGTCGACGAGGTAGTCTTTTTGTAACTGCACGTTCTCGTCGCAACGCCAAGCGATGTAGTCGTCGAATTTTTCAAACGCATTAAACTGACGATGCTGAGCGTGACCGGGTGTTTTGAGGATGTAGTGGTACAGCGAAACCTGCCAAGCCCACGGATTCCGCACAAAGCAAAACGAAAAATACCGGTCGTACAAATCGGCTCCCACCGTTTCGCGGATCGTCGCTGCGGTGGCATGTTTGTCAGCCACTGGCGAATTAAACACGGGTTTGCTGGTAAGCTTGGATTTGGCCCGATGATGAATTTTGTAAGCCGCATCGTACTTTTCAAGGCACCGCCGAACGCTCGTTCCGCCGGTTTTGTACAGATGAACGAATATGAATTTATGGCTGTGCGACAGGATCATATTGGCTTCGTGAAGCGATCGATCAGGAATACGGTATTTAGCAGGTGCGACGACGAACGTCACGAAATTTGAATTCGAGGTGGCGCGGCTTTCAGGGCCCGCTTGGGAGCCGAGCGTGCGGCAAATTAATTGCAGGCGGTAAAATTTACTGACTGTGAACGAAATACTTGGAATCATTGAGTCCGATTTGAGTTTCGGCCCTGATATCCTATCAGATTTTTGCAATAATGCGGGTCGAGAGCACAGGGCAAATCAGTTTTGAATCTGGGTGTTCTGGTAGCCCGACGCGTTAGCGAGTAACCCGAGCAAATCCTCGCTAACGCGCCGGGCTGTCATTTATAGGACTTCCTGATTTGCAAAACTGATTCACCTTAGCCAAAAGCAATTCGCGATTTGGCGACAGCTTTTTCCCGAACGTCCAGACGAAACCTCAAAACCAAAATATGAATTCTCAGCAGCCAAACTCTGTGTCCGAATCTCGCTACTCAAACTTTGTCGTGCCTGCGATGCTGGCATTGCTTTTGATCGCCGTGGGTGCGGCCAGCCGAATTGGTTTGGCGGATTCGCCAAACTTCAAGCCCGTCTGTGCATTGGCGCTGTTTGCTGGGTTTTATTTTCGCAATTGGTGGGCCGCTGCTGGGGTAGTGTTTGCGACGTTGTTGATCAGCGATGCATTCATCGGCGGGTATGAAATGCCGTTGATGATCGCTGTCTACGGTAGCACTTTGTTGGCGGGTGGATTGGGAGTTGCCATCAAACGGTGGCACAGCAACCAATCGGGGGTTCGCACTCTGTTCGGCAAGTTCGCGGTCGCGTCGTTGGCCATGTCGACGGCTTTTTTCTTATTCACGAACCTCGCGGTTTGGGCAGCCAGTAGCTGGTACCCGATGTCGCTGGCCGGCTTGAGCGAATGCTACGCCGCGGCCGTTCCGTTCTATCGCTGGACTTTGATCAGCGACTTCGTTTTCAGCCAAGCGATGGTGGTCGTCTACGGATTGGCACTGTTGGTCGCGGCATCTGCCAAGCCAGCCAAAGTTGTTGCCAACTAGGGAAACCGGTCCTTCCATTAATTTAGTGGCTGAGTTTAACGACCAGCCGGAAGGCGAAGACGACAGCGCCCATCCAAACCGCACCGGTCTCTAATATTTCAATCGCTCTTAGAACCGCTGGCGATCCACACAACCGGGCTTTCACCCAAACTTCGCAGCTTTTGCTTCAAGCTTCGCCCTACGTTCGCTCAAAGTTCGGTTGTAAGAATTTAGAGTTGTCGAATAATAGTGGGCGTTGATATTCAGCTGGACGCTGTCGCCGCCGCCTTCCGGCTTGTCGTTAAACTGGCGGTCTGCTTTTGCGAAGAAACTGAAAGTTCCGCGGGGCTGGGACAGCATCTAGACTAACTGCCGGCCCCTCAGGCCTAAGCGTTTTTCTGGGTTTTCCTGATCCAAACCGTTCCCGAGTGACCTGACGTGTCAATCGAGCGTAAGACACTATAATTGTGCGATTCAAGCATAGTGCCTGCATGTTTGCCTTAGGGATGAGGAAGAGATAGATGACTGATTCAAATCACGACCGCCGAGTCTTCTTGGGGCTTGGCCAACCACCGTTGGTTTCCGCCGTCGATTGGTTGGTGGACCACCAGGTCGCCCGCTCGTCCGCCGATAGTGCCGAACCGATTACCAAAATCGACATGGACAACATGTTGCTGGTCCTACCGACCACCCGGTCCACCGAGCGGATTCTGCAGTTGTTGGTTACGGAAACCGACCGGCGTGACTTGGAGTTCATCCCGCCGATCATCACCACCGTTGGCCAGCTGCCCGAATATTTTTACGACGCGGAAAAGCAACTCGCCTCCGATCTGGCTCAGCAGCTCGCCTGGTCACAAGCCCTCCAACAAACGCCTGCCAAAGAACTCAAGCTGATCACCGGCCGTTCGGACGTTCAAGATCTCCAAGATTGGCAGCCGCTGGCAACGTTGATTTCTCAACTGCACACGCGGTTGGCTAACGACATCTGGAGCTTTCGGAGTGTTGCGAGAGAAGTTAAAAAACAAAGCAGCTTCTTGGAGTCCGAGGCTGATCGCTGGGAAGCGTTGAATGCGATGCAGCGCCGGTACTACGAGATTTTGACCAGCGTGAATCTGTGGGATCGGCAAGCCGCTCGGAACTTCGCAGCCAGCGGGTTGCTCAAAAACGACGAAATTCGATGTTCCACCAAACGCGATGTCGTCGTCATCGGCGCGGCTGACTTGAATCGCTCGGTCACTGAGATGCTTCGCCAAGTCGCAACCACGAATCCGGACCAAGTCAATATTCTGGTTGCCGCTGACGCTGCGATGGCCGACCGCTTCAACGACTTTGGTTGCTTGATCACCGAGAAATGGCTAAACGCCTGTCCGAACTTGAACGACGAACAAATTCTGGTCGTTGACCAGCCAGCCGACCAAGCCGATGCCACTGCGTTTTACATCAGCCAAATATCGGCGGACGTAGCGACGGATGAGATCACGATCGGCGTGCCCGATCCCAACATCGTTCCGCAACTCTGCCGTAGTTTGAGTGCGATCGACGTGCCACATCGTAGCCTGGTCGGTCGCGGGTTAAACGAAACGCTGCCGGTGCGCTTGATGCTGGCGGCCAAAGAATACCTAGAATCACAAACTTACGATGCGTTTGCTACTTTGATCCGACATCCCGACGTGTTCGCTTGGATCACCAAAGAAATCGGCAACGACCGCTGGCTGCATGATCTGGACCAACACCAAAACGAGTACTTGCCCTACACGGTTGCTTTGGCCAACAAGCACGCCTTCGGCGACCCCAAGGAATTGGCGAAGGACTTCCACGACGGCGACGAAGCCGATCGCAAACGCGCCCAAGGCCGCAGCAAAGTCGCGGTCAAGCTCAACCGCATCCACCAACTAATCGCCGATCTGCTGCAACCGCTGGTCGGACTGCCCCAACCGATCGCTCAGTGGACGCAGCCGTGGAGCGAGATTTTGATCGCGGTTTATGGCCGTCGCACGATGAATTCCAAAGTTTACGCCGACCGGCAAATCATCAAAGCCTGCGAAGCCATCTATCAAGCACTCGGCAACCAACGGCAAGTCCCACCCGAATTCAAAACATCCGCTACCGCCAGCCAAGCCCTCGAGTGGGCGATCCAAGCCGCAGCGGAAACACGCGTCGTTTCACCGCCGACGCCCAATGCGGTCGAACTGGCCGGTTGGTTGGATTTGGCTTTGGACGATGCACCGGTGATGGTCGTCACCAGCGTGAACGACGAACACGTGCCGGCGTCCGAAGTCGGCCATCAGTTTTTGCCGGACGAGCTTTGCCGGCAACTGGGGATCTTGGACAACGACCGGCGGTTTTCGCGAGACATGTACGCGTTGACAGTGATCGCTTCGGTGCGTGAGCACTTGCAGTTGATCGTCGGGCGTCGCAATGAAAAAGGCGACCCCAAAAAGCCCAGCCGCTTGCTGTTTTCCTGCGATGCACCAACGGCAGCACGGCGAGCCAAAGCATTTTTTGAATACGAAAACCAGCAAACGTCGGAGATGTGGATCACCAACCGCACCGATTTCCCAAGCTCACAACAGCTGGTCATTCCAGATCCGATTTGTACACGCCCGTTAGAAAAACTCTCCGTCACCAAATTCAAATCCTTCCTCGAATGCCCGTACCGGTTTTATCTCAAACACGTTTTAAAGCTCGACTCCATCAACGATAATTGGCGAGAGCTAAGCGGGGGCACGTTTGGCGATCTGTGTCATAACGTGCTGGAAGCATTCGCTCTGGACGACGCGAAAGAACTCGACGATCCGGACAAGATTTTAGAATTTTGGAACGACAAACTGGATACCTTGGTCGCCCGGAAGTACGTCGGTTCGCGCTTACCAGCGTTGCGGATCCAAGTCGAACAGTTGCGGTTTCGCTTTGAAAGGTTGGCGCCGCAGCAAGCCGAACGCCGTCGCAATGGTTGGCAGATCGTCAGTGCGGAAGAGATGCTGGAGCACGAGTTCATGGTCGACGGCGAACCGTTTATCATTCGAGGCAAGATCGACCGAGTGGATCGCCACGAGCGAACGGGGCTGATCGCGGTGTGGGATTACAAGTCGTCCGATAAAGGGTTGCCTGCCGAAAAAGCCCATTATCGGCCGCGGAAACAAGAGTGGGTGGACCTGCAATTGCCGCTTTATCGGCACCTTGTCAAAGAGGTCGAAGTCGTTGCCGATGCGGATTTTAATCAAGTCACCACGGGCTACGTGTTGATGCCGAAGAAGCTTGAAAGTGTGGGCTTTGATCCAGCCAATTGGCAGCCGCAAGAATTACACGCCGCCGATGAAAAGGCTCGCGAGATTATTCGCAAAATCCGAGCCAGTGCCTATTGGCCGCCGGTGGAAAAACCGCCGAAGTTTTCCGACGACTACGCAGCGATCTGCCAAGACAATGCGTTTGAGCAATTCAACGTGGCGACGAACGAAGAGGTGGCACCGTGGTAGATTCACTCGATCCAGTTGATAACGACGACGCAAAAGCCATCAAACTCCCGCACCAGATCATCCGAGCCTCAGCCGGCACCGGTAAAACCTTTGCACTGTCCAACCGCTACCTGCAGTTGCTGTTTTCGGGCGTTCAATGCCATTCGATTTTGGCAACGACGTTCTCGCGAAAAGGCGCCGGCGAGATCCTGGACCGGATCATCCGCCGGTTGTCCGATGCTGCCTTGTCCGACGACGCGGCCGCGAATTTGGCGGGCGAGATTGGGATGCCGATCGATCGTCCGTTAGCCGCGTCGACGCTACACCAATTGCTGGGTAATTTGCATCGCCTGGAAGTCAGCACGCTAGATAGCTTTTTTAATCGAGTCGCGAAGGCGTTTAGCCTAGAGATTGGTCTGCCGCCGACGTGGGATATCGTCGACGAACAAAAGATCGCAACGCTCGAAGACGAGTCGATCCAGCAAGTGCTCCAAGAGGATTCCGTGTTGG
Organism: Mariniblastus sp.; assembly: GCA_023300235.1. Classification (GTDB taxonomy): domain Bacteria; phylum Planctomycetota; class Planctomycetia; order Pirellulales; family Pirellulaceae; genus Mariniblastus. The sequence continues at coordinate 3,564 of JALZWN010000142.1, read as the reverse complement.
ATCTGTTGCACATGCTGGCCAAAGGCGAAGCGTCGCGCCGAGTCGCGTCGATGATTCGTGATACGGTTCGCAACGCGTATTTGATTTTCCGCGAGTCGGGACCGGAGGCCTGGGATCGATTGGAGCCGCAAGGATTTCAGCTGAGCGATGACCAAATCGACGGACTGCTGAACGAAGCTCATGCGTTGATCCCCGAGAAAAAAGGGCTGGTTAAAGCTTGGGGGAAATTTGTGGAGACCCTCGAAGCATCCGATTGGGCTGGCTTGCTGGGAGTCACCGCGTTCAAGAATTTTGTTCAAGGCAATCCGCGTTTCGGCAGAACCAACCTGACGCCGGAGATGCTGAGTATTTTCAATCGATTGTTGCCGCACTGCCAAGACTTTATCAGCAAACAAATCATTCACAGCAATCGCTCGACCAGTAACCTGCTGCAACCGTTTGGCGAAACGCTGGAGCGATCCAAAGACCTGACCGGCAGTTTGCGTTTTGAGGACGTGACCGAGCGTTTGCAAGCGTTTGTCAAAGTTTGGGACACCGACCAATTCTCGTTCCGTTTGGACAATCAGATCCGGCACTTGCTGTTGGACGAATTCCAAGACACGTCGCCCAGCCAGTGGAATGTGCTGGAACCGTTCGCCAAAAAAGTAGTCGCCGAAACCGACGGTAGTCGATCGTTCTTTTGCGTCGGCGACATGAAGCAAGCGATTTTTGGCTGGCGAGGAGGGGTGGCTGAGATTTTTGACGTGGTCGACGAAACGCTGGACAATCTGGCCGCGTCACCACCGCTCGCTAAAAGCTATCGTAGTTCGCAAGTGGTCATCGACTTGGTGAATGATGTTTTTGAAAACGTCAAAGACTACAGCTGCGACGATGAACTGATCGACGAAGCCGTTCACGATTGGCCGAAGTGGTTTTCCAAGCACACCACCGCTCGGGATGATTTGAAAGGGTACGTCACGCTGGAGATGGCTCCCGAATGCGACCAGAAAGCGAAGAGCATCGAGGGTCGCAAGGACCAGTTGCGCAATCAAAACCTGACCAAAACCACCGTCCAACGGATCCGGCAGTTAGTCCGAGAACTCCCGGCTGACAAAACCATTGGCGTGTTGGTGCGTCGCAACAAAGAAGTCACCGAATTGATTTCACAGCTGCGAGAAAAGGGCGTCCCGGCCAGCGAAGAAGGCGGCAGCCTGCTGACCGACTCTGCGGCCGTAGAACTCGTGCTGTCGGCGATCCGCATGGCGGACCATCCCGGTGACAGCCTGGCCCGGTTTCACCTGTCGCACTCGCCGCTGGCCGAAACGTTCGGGCTGGAACCAGAATCCGATGCCAACGCCAAAGAAAACGCTGCCGCCGCTCGAATCGGCGCTGCGAAGCTTCGCAAACAATTGATCGACGACGGCTACGGCCCCGCGGTCGAAGCATTGGCTCGGCAATTGGTCGACGATTGCACTAAACGCGAAACCGAACGCTTGCAACAGCTGGTCCGCGCCGCCTACGATCGGCCGGTCGATGTGTTGAAAGAACTGCGGCCGGGAAGTTTTGTCGAATACATTCGCGAAGAAGTCAAAGTCAGCGGCCAGAACTCCGCCAACGTTCGCGTGATGACGATTCACAAATCCAAAGGGCTAGAATTCGACGTGGTCGTGCTGCCGTACCAATTGTCCTCACGTGGCTGGTCCGGCCAAACGCCATCGGTCGTGGTTGGCAGACAATCTCCGACGGCGCCGATTGATACGGCGTCGCGATATGTTGGCGAAGACAGACGAGCGTTGTTGCCGGAGAGTTTTCAGAAGTTGTTCGAAGACGAACGACAGCAAAGCGTCAGCGAAGCCATGTGTGTGCTGTACGTGATGCTCACCCGGGCCGTGCACGCGGTTCACATTTTGGTTTCCCATGGAGCCAAAGCCGATCATAAATCACCGGCGGGTGTTTTGGTTTCTACGCTGACCGACGGCGATCGAGCCGAAGGGATGCTGCACGAAAAAGGCGATCCGAAATGGTACGAAGACGATGGCGACGATACCGCTGCGGTCGACGAAGCCGCCGACCCGCATCAATTGGATACGTTCTATTTGCCGGGCAAGGTCCAGTTGAAACCGGCGGTAGTTTCGAAGCAAGTTGCTTCCCAGCGAGGCCTGCCAAAGATTTTGCCGTCGTTGGTGTCCGAGGGCGATCAGGTTGACTTGAGTCAAGCGTTTCAAAGCTGGGGGAACCTTGCGTCGCTTGAGCGTGGTCGGATTTTGCATGGCTGTTTTGAAAAGCTGATCTGGGCCGACGAAAATTTGCCAACGGCGGACCAGTTGGAAACATTCTTGCGTTCACTGGCACCGACGGTCGCGGATTTTAAGTCGTACATCGATGACTTCTATGGCTTGCTGGACAAGCCAAAGATCAAGAACCTGTTTTCGCGTCGCGGCTACGAGACGACCTACATGGGATTGGCGATGGCCGATGATGATCAAGTCGCGATCGAACCCAATCGAGTCGAAGTCCGGACCGAACGACGGTTTGCGGTGGCGACGGAAGCGGGGTTCTTGCAAGGCGTGATCGACCGGATGGTATTGATCTATCGCGGCGACCAATTGATCGGTGCGGACATCATCGACTTGAAGACCGAGCATTTCAAGTCAACGCAGTTGCACGATCACATCAATCGGCATCGGCCTCAGCTACAAGCTTACCGTACCGCAGCAGCAACGTTCTTGCGTCTGCCCGTCGATCGGATTTCGACTCGGCTGGTGTTCATCGATAGCGGACAAATCGTGAATTTGCACGCGATCGAAGGTTCGATCGATTTCTCGCCGAAGAAGAAAGCGACGGGGAAAAGCAGTGCCAGTAAAACTCCAGCGGTTAAGAAACCGGTGAAGAAGAAACCGGTAGAGAAAGAACCGGTAGAGAAAGAACCGGTAGAGAAAGAACCAGTAAAGAAAGAACCAGTGAAGAAAGAACCAGTAAAGAAGGCGCCGGTTGAGAAGAAGCCAGTCGAGAAGGATCCGGTTGAGAGAGAGCCAGTTCAGGTGAAGCCGGTTGCTGAAAATAAGATTGAGGTCGAGGTCGTTGATGATCGCTCAAGCAATGAAGGATTGGAGCAAGCCAGCAAAGACCAGGCATCGGAGAATCCAGTTCCTCCCGTCGCAGTAAAGAAATCTAGCAAGAAGCCGATTAAGAAGTCGAGCAAGAAAGAGCCTGCTGACAAGCCCGTCGCAAAGTTAGATCCAATGGCGCCCAAACAAAAAACGCTTTGGGATTAAGGGTTGAGGTGCGGGTTTTGAGGTGCGGGGTTTGAGATGCGGGGTAGCCTTCCGGCGAGTCGTTGAACTCAGCCTCCTAACTGGCAGCCCGACGCGTGAGGGCCTGTTGACTTAGGCATTCGTAGATTGTCGCCTTTCACTCCGTGAAAGAGCGTTTGCATGGACGAATAATCAGGAACGCATTTCCACAAAGCCAAGACGCACTCGACAAACCGCTCATCCAGACACTCCTCACAAGTGCTTTGGATACACACCAGCCTAGAAGCCACCTGTTAATTCAGAGCCAACCGCTTCGTACACGTCCACCGAA
>JALZWN010000141.1 GCA_023300235.1 Mariniblastus sp. | reverse complement strand
TATCGGTCCGATAAATGGACTAAGAAAAAGGTAAAGAAGTAAATTCTCTTTACGCCGCGGAGCAATTGCCGCCCCCAGAAGCATCTCGCGGGCAAGGCAGTTTTTGAATCTAGGTTTTGTGGTAGGCCGGCGTGTTAGCGAGGAACCGTAGGGAATCCTCGCTGACGACGCGGGCTACCGTTCGCTCTCGCTGATCCCATGCAAATGACAGGCTAGAAGCGAAGCCACCAACCAATTTTGGCGCAGCAAAAAAAGTGGAGATGGGCTTCCAGCCTGTCTTACGCGCTGAGCCCCATGCAAATGACAGGCTAGAAGCCCATCACCACAGTTCCTCGCTGACGCGTCGGGCTACCATTTACTCTAAAGCCGCTGGCTGACTATTTGATTTTCGCATTGTACATGCGGTACAGCGACCATACGTTTCCGTTGTCGCCGTGATATTCTTTCAGAACGAAATCGCCTTCGATGATGACTGGTCGAACGGTGTAGTTGGTGCTGTTGCCTTTTTCTAGCCGTACCAAAATGTTGTCGAAGATCGCAGCTTCAGGCCCAAAGCAGCATTCTTTGTTGTCTCGAACAAATACGAATTTGGTAATCCCTGATTGCTTGAAGTTCGGCCGAATGTAGCCTCGAATCTTGATCTTGCCACCGTGATACCCGTTGATTTTGGTGGACAACATATTCCGATCGAAGGCTTCCGTTTTTTCCATGTCAAATTTTAGGTCGTCGAACGTCAACGCATACCTACCAGGATTTTGCTTGACGGCTGCGGTGGGACTGGCGGTTGGTTTAGAGTCGGCTTTGGGCGATTGTGCTTGTTTTGAATCGTCGTCTGGCGATTCGCCATCGGAGACTTTGTCATCGGATGCCACCGCGTCTGCCGGTGCTTTGCCTTCTTTAACTACTTCAGTTTTTGTCGCCGCTTCATCTTGTGCAAATAAAACGCCGGAACTCAAAAACGCGACCAGCGCGAACGCTAGGGCCGATGATGTTTTGAATTTTCGCATGGTAGGTTTTCAACGTTAGCGGATGTAGTCGGCTTCAATCGAGTAAAACACTTTTGGGATGCCGTCTTCGCCGATTTGGCGAGCGTTCGGGTCAAGCTTAAACGTGCCACCGATCTTCCGGAGGAAGTAGGAGTGGTCGATCAAGTCGTCCGAAACAATATTGATTGCCACGACCTCGGTGATTTTTGGGTTTCCGCCGAAGCAGCAGTCTCCAAAGTCTCCTACCAAAATGAAATTCTTCATGTTGGTCATTTGGTCACTCGGTCGCACGTAGCCTTTTAAAAACACTTTGGTGCCGTCGAGTTCCTTAGATTTCTCAGAAAACGGCAGCTTGGTTCGTAGGTTCGGTCGCAGATCGCTAAAGGCCATTCGCTGGTAACCGTCAGGAACCTCGGTCATGTGAACGTAGGTGTGCATCGCGATACTACCAACGGCGATCAAGAGGCCACAGCCCAACCCAATCTGTGCCGCTAGTTTGCCGGTAATCTCTTCGGGGTATTTGCGAATCTCCATCAACGCGACGATTCCAAAACCGATCGCCAGAACTGGCAGCAGCACGAACGCTTGGAACATAAACGCTCCGATGCCAAGCACCGCGAATGCGACGCTGGCGACGGCCGCTTTGCTGATCGTGCGGTATTGGAATTCGTTTCCAGCCGATTGCGGCGAGGAAGCTGATTCGTTCGCTTGCGTTGTAGGGGTGTCGCTCATGAAACCACTCTAGGTCACTACCAGCAAAATTTAAGAAAGGTCTAACGGTCAAAAAACGATGCGTCGACATGCTTGGCCAAGACGCATGTTCCAATTAAATCTACGTTCGGCGGGTTCGAACTGTTCGGTAGATTATTTAACTTTGAAGATGCCTTCGATCTCGACGGTCACTCCCAGCGGGAGTGCGGCCACGCCAACGGCGCTGCGAGTCCCAATGCCAACGTCCTCGCCGAAGACGTCTCGCATCAGTTCGCTGCAGCCGTTTACAACCGCGGGTTGTTGGGTGAAGCTTGGATCGCAGTAGACCATGCCGAACAGCTTGATGACTTGGACGACGTTATCGATCGACCCAAGGTGCTCGTTTAGTGTCGAAAGCAATGTCAAACCAGCTTGGCGAGCCGCGTTGTAGCCGAAGTCTTGATCGACGTCTTTGCCGACACAACCGGTGATCAACGAGCCATCCAGTTGCACGGGTAGGTGTCCGGAGGTGTAACAAAGGTCGCCAATGGTCATCGCTGGCTTGTAGATTCCCAATGCTGAAGGGGCTGGAGGGAGTTCGAAGCCGAGTTGTTTAAGTTTTTCAGAGGGAGTCATGGCGGTTTTTGAATCTGGGTTTTGAGTGAATGGAAATTGATTTGATTGGCTGGTAAGCCTTTGCTGGGCCGCTGAGAAAACAGTCGCTCCGCCAATCCAAGTTGCGGACCGAGCAAGGCGTCAGTGCTACTTTTTGGGTAGACAATGAGGCTGCGAGTCCGAGGCGGCAAAATGCGTTTCAATAATTTAAGCCTGCCAACGCGGTCTGGGCTCAGGCCTGCCAAGCAGTCCCCGCCTAGACCTTGGAGCGTCGATCCACGTGGCCTATTTTTTGTTGGCGTCGTCCTTGGAGTCACCCGGTTTACGTTTTACAAACTGAACCAAATCGGAAAACGACCGCATGGGTTCGTCGCCCTTGAGCATCTTGTCGGTAATTGGTTTGACAGGCTTCGGCTTGGCGCGACGAGCGGTATGCTTGAACTTCGGATTGTCTTTGCGAGGAGTCTGCCCGCCGCGTGCACCCTCGTACTTGCCGGGGCGACGGCCGCGATTACCTTGAGGCGACCGTTCGTTTGAGCTTGTCGGGCTTGCCGAGCTATCAGTGTTTGGCTGGGCTGGTCCACGGTTGGCTTGGTCTTTTGAGCGGCCTCGATTGGAACGACCACGAGTGTTTGCTTTTTTGGTTCCCGGACGAATCGCCGTCAAACGGACTCTACGCTGCTGAGCCGAAACTTCGGTCACCCAAACCTTCATCGCATCACCAACGGCGAATACTTTGTGAGGGTCGGCGATATAGTGGTTCGACAGCTGGCTGACGTGCACAAGCGAACTCTCGCCCAAACCGATGTCAACGAAAACGCCGAAATCGACCACGTTTACGACTTGCCCTTCCAGTTGTGTTTCGGGTTTGAGGTCATCAACCTTCAAAATGCCTCGTCGGAAAATTGGCTTTTGAACTTTATCACGCGGGTCCCAAGCAGGTCGCTTGAGCGTCATGATGATGTCTTTGACAGCCAGGCTGCCGGTGCCGTGCTGAGTCGCGATCTCGTTCAGGTCCAACTCGGACATTGATTTGACGATCTCTTTGCGACGTTGGTCAAACTGGCGCCGTTCTGAAGAAGGGGTTGGGTCGGCCGTTTCGTCAATCGGAGTTGCCGGAGTTGGTTCGGCGGCCGGTGCTGTTGGTGGTGCTGCTGTTGGTGGTGCTGCTGTTGGTGGTGGAGTCGCTTCCGCGGGGGTATCCGCTGCAGGCGATTCGGCTTTTTCGCTCGCAGGAACTTCCGTAGTCGGTTCGGAAGCTTCGGCGGGCTTTGCAGTTTCGCTTGGAGGCTCCAGTTCCACGACGGCACCGAATTCGGGCTCGGGTTTTTTCGGCATTGAAGCAGCCAACTTCGCCGCTTCCGCTCGTTCTATGGCTCGGATCTCTGCGGTCGCTGGCTGCATTAGCCAACGCGGGAAGATCTCTTCCGCCGACGCACTGGTTCTTTTCAGAATGTCATTGGCTACCGCGTAGCTTTCAGGGTGAATCCCTGTCGCGTCTAGCGGGGTGTCGCCACCGTGGATTCTCAAGAAGCCGGCAGCTTGTACGAACGTCGCATCGCCAAAGCCGCTGACCGACTTTAGTTGTTCGCGATTATTAAATCGTCCATTGGCAGTCCGGTGCTCGACCGCTCTTGTCGCCGTTAGTGCGTTGAAGCCGGAAACGTATTTGAGCAACGCCGGGCTGGCGGTGTTGATGTCGACGCCGACTTGGTTCACGCAAACCCGTACGACTTCATCCAGCGACTCGCTCAGATGCTTGGCTTTGATGTCGTGTTGATATAAGCCGACACCAATGTTCGCCGGCGAGATTTTCACAAGCTCGGACAATGGGTCTTGAAGTCGACGTCCGATCGAGATTGCACTGCGAACCGCTGGCGTTTCGTCCGGCAGTTCGGCTCTACCAGCTTCGCTAGTAGAGTAAACACTGGCTCCGGCGCCGTTGATGATCGCGTATTGAACTTTATTGTCTTGCAAATGTTCGGCGATGGCATCGGAGACCATTTGTTCGACTTCGCGGCAAGCGGCGCCGTTGCCGATGGCGATCACGTCGACCGAATGAGCTTTTACCCAATCACGAATTCGTTTTTTGCTTTCGTCTTTTCTAGTTTGATTTCCGACAACGAAAATTTGCCCAGACTCGATCAGGTTGCCACAGCCATCGACCAATGCCACGCTACAACCACGTTTGTAGCCGGGGTCAATCGCCAGAACAATTCGATTTCGAGTCGGCGGTTGGAGCAGTAGGTTCCGCAAGTTGTTGGCAAAAACCTCGACCGCATGCCGTTCGGCCTGTTCGGTAAGTTCTCGCCGAATTTCACGCTCAATGCTGGGGATCAGTGAGCGGGAGGCCATCTCGTTGGCGCATTTTTCGAGGAACGCTGACGAAGGGTGGTCGGCAGGAACCGAGTGTTCCTTGACCAGCTGCGCAACTTTTTCGTGGTCGACGGTGAGTTTAACTTTTAGCTTGCCACTGCGTTCGCCGCGGTTGATCGCAAGTACGCGGTGGTTGGGTAGCTTGCTGATCGGTTGATTGAACTCGTGGTAATCCTGAAACGGATCGACCTGTTTTTTCTTCTTCTTTTTCTTCTTTTTCTTTTTCTTAGTGGGGGCCGTTTCGTCACCAGCGGCGGGCATTGGCTGCGTGATTGTGTCGGTCGAGCCTGCGGCGTCGGTGGCGATCGGGTCGACAGCAGTCGCTGGATCTGTGGGCGCGGCGGTTGCAGTATCCGTGGGCGCCGCTTCGGCGGTTGCTGTTTCGGCGGTTGCTGTTTCGGCGGTTGCTGTTTCGGCGGTTGTTGTTTCGGCGGTTGTTGTTTCTTGTGTGGTCTCAGGTGGTGCGACGTCGGTTGTCGTCGCTACGGGGGTTTCGGGCGTTGCTTGGTCTGCAGTGGGTGCTGTTGGTTGTGCTGCTTCGGTCGACGTTGGTTTTTCGTCGGGCTTGGCTTCGGCCGATTCTTCGTTTGCAGGCTTAGGCGTCTCGGGCGTTTCTGGTTCAACTTTAATCAAGTGACTTGAAAGCTTCGCAGTATCACGAAACAGTTTCCGCATTGAAGTTCGGAGTGCTTCACTTTCGGCAAGCTTTTCGGAAATCAAATCGCTGACGCCATTGATCACTTCGTCAACCGAATTCAAACCTTTGTCGACTCGGACAAACTCCGTGGCTCGCGTTGCAAGGTCTGAGTCGGTTGTTTTGGACGTTAAGATCTCTTCGGCGAGTGGTGACAGGCCTTGTTGTCGAGCGACGGCGGCTTTGGATTGCTTTTTGGTTTTGAATGGCAAGTACAAATCTTCCAGGCGTCGACTGGAGGTTGTCTTTTCGATCTGTGCGCGCAGTTCGTCGGTGAGTCCGTTTTGCGTTTCGATAGCGCTGAGGATCGTTGTCTTGCGTTCGGTCAGACTGCGCAGCTGAGCGGCTTTTTGTTTGACTGCCAGGAGTTGGTTTTCGTTTAACCCGCCAGTTTGGTCTTTGCGGAACCGAGTCACGAAGGGGATCGTGTTGCCGGCATCTAGCAAGGCCAACGCCGCTTCCACATTTTGAGGGGCGAGCTTTAGGTCTCGGGCGACTATTGAAACGTCGATTTTGATGGGATCCATTGTGAGGGATCATCCGTATTTAATATGGGACATGCCAGCAACCAGTTCGTGCTGCGCGATATTTGCAGTAATCTTATCATGATTGAACCTAATTTCGAAAGGGTCGGAACGCTGATAACAAGCGTTTAGGTTTTGTCCGAGGCTTTTTTGTTCCTGAGAGGCTTCAGATGTACTAAAAATCGGATATTTGGGGTAAAGTTTCCTGAACTGATGGGCAGGCGAAGATCGACATTAGCTTTAGCCTTACTAATCTCGGGTTGAGACGGTACGGCTTTCCTCGGGAGCAGGCTGGATTTGCGATACCCAAAAGATCTAACGGGGCAGACAATGCTGCCCGCTCCTCCCCCCCATATTGCCAAAATTTAGTTAGTCACGGACAGCGTAAGCCAGTTCGAGAATTTTTGTGAACGACCATTCATCTAGAAACTCTGGGCTCTTGAGCCACCAAGATGTCTTGGCTGAATTGGCCAACCGAAAAGATTCGCCGTCGGTTTGGTGGACTTCTTTGCTCGGGCCGCTGATGGCAACGGTTATCTTGCTGCTTGCGATTGGCGTTTTTCAAGGCTGGAAAGTTGCCGGTAGTTACGTTGCGGCGGCGGCGACTGCGTTTTTTGCTCTCGGCAGGTTTGTGATTGTCATTGGCGGTGAGACTGCTAACCAAGATCAGCACCTGTTCCTCAAGCACCTGCACGCGACGCATTTATTTTGGATGCTAACTTGGCTGGATACGATGGTTGCGATTTTCGTCGCGTTCCACATGGCGATTCTGTTCAAGATCCCATGGGCCGGCAGCCGGCTCGAGGGGCTCGTTTCTGACGGACGGTTCATTCTTGCAAAGCAACCTTGGATCCGACGAGCGGCTTTTTCGGGATTGGTGATGTTTGTGATTTTTCCAACATCGACCACCGGAAGTATCGGCGGTACGATCTTCGGCCGCTTGTTGGGGATGACTCGGCTGCGCGTCGTGATCGCGATTTTGTTTGGTAGCTTGCTGGGCAACGGCGTGATGCTGTTCGGTGCGAAGGCAATTAAGAAAGTGTTGCCGGGAGATAGCTTGGGGTTAAAAATCGCAGGTGTGGTCGCCATTATTATGGCTTTGTTTGTCTTCGAACGAAAAATCAAAAGTCTGAAAGCCAAGTTCTTGGCCGAAGAAGCCGCTCAGAACTCGTTGTCCAAATCCAACGAAGGTTCTGGTGAGCAAAGCTAAGTGGCAACGGCTTCGCCGAGAGGTAACCGCTTGCCAAAAGTGTGAACGGCTCACCCAGCACTGCCAACAAGTCGCGAACGAAAAACGCCGAGCTTATCGTGACCAAGAATACTGGGGCAGGCCAGTTCCTAATTTGGGTGAGCCAAAGTCTAGCCTGCTGATTGTCGGCCTCGCACCTGGGGCTCATGGGGCGAATCGAACCGGCAGAATGTTTACTGGCGACCGCAGCGGTGACTGGCTGTATCGAGCGATGTTCAAGGCCGGATTCGCCAACCAGCCCGAATCAATTAAACGTCGCGATGGGCTAAAGCTGGTCGATGCGGTGGTTACTAATATTGGCCGTTGTGCTCCACCCGGGAACAAGCCGACGACGCAGGAATTGACGAACTGCCAACCTTTCTTTGAGCAAACCCTGCAACTGGTCGATCCTGTCGTGATCTTGGCGCTGGGCGGCTTGGCATGGAAGCAAACGATCAAATCGATGGTCGAACTCGATTTGCTGGAGCGACCGAAGAAGATGCCAAAATTTTCTCATGGCGAACAATTGAAAGTCGACGCCAACAGGGTTTTGATCGGCAGCTACCATCCGAGCCAGCAAAACACTTTCACGGGTCGACTCACCGAGGCGATGCTCGACAACGTGTTCAAAGTCGCTCGTCAACAGATCTCAAAGGCGGCCAGACGAGCAGGTAAGGCCAAACGTTAGTTTTGCGTTTGGTAGGTGGCTAGCGGCCAAAGCGATCCAACAAAAAACTGCCCAAACGAAAGATGCTCAGCCTGCGTGCGGTAGACGTGGTGTCACTCTCGGGTGGCTCGGGAAAGTCGCGAGCGGCGTTCGTCTGTGTTTGAGTCGGCTCGCTGTAGATCGAAAGGTCGAACAGCGGAATTTCGTCTTCGAGTTCCAGACGCTCCGCTTGCAATCGCAGAACACGCTCGAAGTATATAAACGGGTATTTTGTTGTCGGCCTTTTGTTGCGTACCCATTCAAAGCTGGTCGAGGCGAGTTTGGAGGGGATGCGGCCGAGGCGGATTTGGTTGACGACCAATCCAACGAATTCTTTTTCTTCGTCGCGTCTGGTTTTCAGCATCGCATTCAATTGGCGTTCGTACTCAAGGAATTGAGCGTCGCTGGCGCGAGAGCCTGTGGCTCGGGCGAGTTGGCCGCCCGCGGTCGCGTTGGATGTGGTTGTTGAGGTGCCGACGGTAACTTGTGCTTGGCACTCACCGGCAGCACTGCAAAAAACACCAATGCAAATTGCTGCGACGATTAAAAGTGATCGATAGACTGATGGCGCAGAAGATAAAAGATTCTGTTGCCAGCCAATCGATTCCCAGTTCATCGTGCTAGTTAGACCCAAAAAAGTGAGCAGCAAATTAAAAGTGCTCTGGCTTATAGCAGAATCAGGGCTGGGGCGGCGAGAGAGATCCGTTGTCGGCGAGCCTGCTAGCAGTTTGCCCAGGGGCGATTGATCTGTTCGCAGACTCGGTCATCGATATTGCTCGAACCGTTTATATGACTAGCCGTTGGCCTTCGCAGGCTTGCTGGGGAGCGTCCGCTACATGCTTAGTGGGGCGAATCGCCCGGGCGTCATCTAAACCCGGTAGCACGTCAAATTTTCCGGGCTGGCCGTCCGAATCCTCCTCCTTAGATGGATTGGCTGGCAGGCTTTCTTGTTCGGCCACCGGTTTTTTCTTGGGCTTGGTTGGCTCTTTGGCATTAGAGCGATGCTTGTCTTTTCTGTTTTGCCTTTTATCTTGCCGGAAGGACCCGAGCGTCTTCTCCCAGAACGCTTTTACGCGATCGTTCTGAAATCGCAGCTTCGTGAAACCGTCTTCAATCGCTTTGATGGCCCACTCACCGGCTTTGTCTTCGTTTTCCGCGTTGAGCACTTCGTGTTTAATCACACGCCGGTACAACGTGTCGCGATCGGTTCGCAGCCAATTTCGACCGGGTTCCAGCGGGTCGCTTTTTTCCAACAGCTGCTTGTAGGCTTTGATCGCGTTTATTTGTTCGGTGGAGTCCGACGAGTCGTACAGCACGTGTGCTTTTTCGAGCGTCGTGCTCGGGTTGATGAATTGGCTGTATGCGAACCACCCCCCTACGGCCAAGCCGATCAGCACTAGCGGCATCACCCAGCTGCCACGCCGTGATCCGAACAAAATTTGCATGCTGGCGATCAAGTGAATCAACCGCTCGATCTCGCTCATGCCGCCATTGTTGAGCCGCCCGCCGGGGCGATACTGCCCGTGGCGATGTTGACGAGGGCCACCATATCCAATTCTAAATTTCATGCTGTCATTATTAACGATTGGTCAAGCCAACAAAAGCCGAAAACTCGCTTGCTATCGCCGCTGCGGCCCTGCATTTTTGATTTTTGACTTAGATTTCCAATCAGACTTGGCCAAACTAAACCTGTTCATGCCCTGGGGCAAGTCTCCGGAATGCCCGTATTCGCCGAACAGGCCCTCGCACCGAAATGGAAGACACTTAAGCATCATTTCGGATAGCGCCATTTTGGATTTAATGTTCTCAGGGGTCGTGGTCGCTTGAGTTTGGCTGGCAGGAATCTCCGAACTATTTCCAAGCTTTAGGTTCAGCGAATTTTCCGGTTTTTCCGGTTTTATAGATTGTGCCGAATATCGGAATCGTTAGCTAGTTGCGCAGATAACCAGACGATTCACCGAGCGCTGCAAAAAGCAATTAACCGCATGTTAAACGCCGATAGGAGTGTACGTCTCTTCTTTTGCGTTCCGCAAGCTTCTCTTTTAGACAATTCAACTTAAACAATCGTGTCACATGTCAAATCATAAGCAAGACTCTATTGAGCAGTGTCTTACCACTGATGTTTTAACTGCCCCCAACATGGCATTCAGCATGCAGCCAGCCGAAATTTTTCAAGACGAGTCATTTGAGTCGACCACTACGCTCAAGCAAAAGAAGTATTGCCGCCAGTGTTGGCGTGACGACTTGCACTTTCGCGTAAATTACCCGCCGATTGTGTTTGGGTTTTTAATCATTGCTACCTGCGGGCTTGTCTTGCTGGTTCGTCCGTCTCGTTGTGTCTGTTGCGGAACCATGCGGATTAACTAGTTAGTGCCGGTGACGCGGTTTGAGCCTGAAGGCCACTAATCAGCTTTGAGCTCCCCACCGAACTTAATGTTCGGTTTTTTTATGCGCTGATCGGAAGGTTGATTCCTGGGAAGCAAACCCCTCATTGGGGACTGGCCGGCTGTTTGTAAGGGCTGTACCGATTTTAGCTCCCATGCCAGATCTGTCACTAATAATAGTGTCAACGGTTGGTCCGGTTCTAACTAGCGGCACTAAAAGAACGTCCAATCTGATTTTAACCGTCGATAGTTAAGATCAGAAATGTTGTAATCTGCGGCTTACAGGAATCGATTTGATTTCGCGGCCGTCGTTCCTAAATGCATTAGGCGGTTAGAAATGCGAGTCTTCCAATTTATCACACTGTTCTTAGCCCTAACGGTCGCTTGTGGCTGCAGTCATCGGCGAGCTCAGCGAGAACCAGTGGCTGCTACTCTCTGTGACTGCGCGACCTGCCGTGCAGAACAGAGTCAAATGATCAGTGTGGGAGCAGTTCCAGCGGATCGTTTTCAGTATTCTGAGACTTCGGTTGTCACTTCGACTCCGACTTTAATTACGGATTCGGTTGTTACTTCGACTCCGACATTAACCACGATTCCGTCTGTTACGACGACTGCACCTGCGGCAACTTTGGAGGACTCAGGATTTACAATGGAAATGCCTGCCGCGACCAAGCCAAGCGACATCTCGCCTGAGTATGCGAGCGACCCAGGTGATGAGGTCGTGACTGAACCACCGTTCTCTAGCAGCGAATCGGTTGAGATGGACGAAGCACCGCAGCAGTTTAATGTTCCCGAGGTAAAAGAAATCGAATCGCCGTCGAATATGCTCGACCTTGGCGGTAGCAATTTCTCTCCAGTGAAGCAACTCCCCCAGCAAGAAACAACCGACAACGCCTTTCTGCCTTTTAATCGCGATCTTTTCAATGCTAAAAGCGAAGCAAGTGTTCCGCTGCCGGTCGAGCGGCAACCGTCGGTTTTGATTGAGAGAGTTTCTGAAGGCAGTCAACTCGAATTAGATACTGTCGCGCCTCCAGCGGGATCGCAGTTTCAATTGTTGCTCAACGAGCCAAGCTCAAACGAATTCGAAATTCAGGATTCAATTGTTTCCGCTCCGGTCGCGATCGAAGCGGAACAACCTGAGCTCGTAGAGCCAAAAGTTGATTTGGCTGAGCCGCAGGCCAACACCTTTGAGCCAACGGCGAAGCTGGCAGCACCTAACTTTGCAGCAAGCGATCGTACCCTTGCCGCTCAACCTCAGCCAACTGAAACCGTAGTCCAAGGCCGGCTCTACGAACCCCCAGTCGTTCTTCACGCACGACCTCAGCGCAGTCAACTGGCTACCGTTCCGGTTCGAACCCCGCATGTTGTCCAGCCAGCGTCGGCTCAAACGCCCATGCAGCATCAACGCATCACTCAGGACTCGCAGTTGGATCCGGTTTATGGGTTGCCGTTGAACAATCAGGTGCAGTTCAATTCGCTGCCTGCGATCGTTGAACCTCAACCTGCCACGGCAGCCGAAGCCCAACACCTGCACGTTCACATTCATCACGAATACGGTGACAATCCCATCGGCGTGCAAGGACCGGTCGCTTACCAAAACGGTCAACCTGTGTCCAATGTTCAAGTGGTTTACCGTGACGACAATGGTCGAGTGATCATGGCTCCACCCACTCCAACTGGCGGTGTTGCCGCAACGGTTCCAGTGGGTGATCAGCGCACTTACTATGTTCCACCAAAGCAAATTTTGCGACTGAAAGCCGTTTCGCCGATTAATCAACCACGTCACAATCCAAGTGTCGCCAGCATTCAAATGCGAGACACGGTCGTGCATGGCGGAAATCATTTGTTGACCAAGCCAGATTACCAAGCTCAGGCAGTCCAAACAAATCACGGCCTGCCGGGCATCGATCATGAAAAGCTACGGAAAGCCTTTAAGGAATCCCCGTCAGGTAACTCGCTAAGATAACCTTTGGCGAGGCAGTAATTTTACCCAGAACGATAGCCAGTTATCATGATAGCTGGCTATCACTCTGTAGAGACCGTCCAAAGATCGAGCGTACCGATGAGAAAACTCAAAGACATCCAGCCCTATATCGTCGGCCGCGGTGAAAAAGTCGAACTGGCAGAAATACCAAGCGATTTCCGAGGCAGCGAGTTTAGCAAGAAAAAAGCCAACAGGCGAATTGAAGCCAACGCCGTCGTCATGGCCGAGCTCGCCAAACGCCTCTACGCCGAAAACCGCCGCTCAATCCTGCTGGTCCTGCAAGGCATGGACACTGCCGGTAAAGACGGCACGATTCGTTCGGTAATGCGTGGTATGAACCCGACCAGTTGCCAAGTCAACTCGTTTAAAAAGCCCAGCGAAGAAGAACTCGACCACGATTTTTTATGGCGAATTCACAAGGTTGCGCCGCGGCGAGGAAACATCGGGATTTTCAATCGCTCGCACTACGAGGACGTTTTGGTTGTTCGTGTGCATTCGATCGTGCCCAAAAAAACTTGGCAGGCTCGATACCAGTTGATTAACGATTTTGAAAAACTGTTGGCGTCGACCCAAACTCGAATCGTTAAATGTTTCTTGCACATCAGCAAAGAAACTCAACAAGAGCGTTTACAAGCCCGCGTGGACGAACCCGCCAAGCACTGGAAATTTAATCCTGGTGATTTGGACGAGCGTAAAAAGTGGGACGACTATCAAGGCGCTTATGAAGCAGCATTGCAAGAATGTTCGACCGACCACGCGCCGTGGCACATCATCCCTGCGGACCGCAAGTGGTATCGGAATTTAGTTGTCAGCGAGCTGCTGCGGTCGACGCTTGAAGACATGGCCCCCGAGTACCCACCAGCAGAAGATGATTTCACAGGGTTGGTCGTCGAGTAGTCCTTGTCATGCGAGCGAGAACTGGTAGCCAACTAGCAAGGCTCGCGATTGTCACCTTTCACTTTGTCAAACCGCACTGCCCTGCTAGACCACATCGTCAATCATGTCGCGGATTTCTCTTGCGCGATACGACGTTTGCGTTGGGATTCTCAATAGCGGCAAGTCCGCGGCATCGAACGCTGCGTTGACAAAGATGTCTCGTTCAATTCGATCCGGCCGATTGTGCGACGCATCGTCCAGTTCAATGCACACTTGTGGCTCAAGCGTACCCGGATGGCACAGCACGAAATCAATATGCTTGGCTAGAATTTTATTCAGCCATTTTCGGTGATTCTTGTGTCCCTTTTCGACTCGCAGCAGATCCGCGATTCGGACCATCGCGAAAATTTCCCAATCGTCCTGGACTGCTTTGACCAGCGATTTGTAAAACCGCAATTCGGGTTTTGTCACCAATTGTCCTCTGGCAACGTAAGGCATCCGCTCCGGCCCTGCCCAGGTTCGCAGAAGCAAAATCAGAGCAATCACGATTCCCAGAACCACCCAGAACGGCCACCAAGCGATCAAAATGTGTACGGCAAATTCAAACAAAGGAGCAGTCCCACGGGGATAGTTAGAGCAACCACAGGCAGTTAAGGAATCATCAGCCCTGATTTTAGCCGAAATCGTCGGTCGCAATAATGCGGATTTGAAACACAATCCTGTCGGAATTTTAGTGGTTTTCAGTTAAACTCTGGGCCAAAATCATTCGCCAATCCCCCAGTTCAATGACTCAGCGCGAACTCAACATGCAAGCGGTTGACCTACGCCCTCTAAAAATCGGCAACATCGAAATCGGATTTCCGGTCGTCCAAGCCGCGCTCTCTGGCTACAGCGACTGGCCCATGCGCGTCATCGCTCGACGGTTAGGAGCCTCGTACACGGTCTGCGAAGTCATGCTGGATCAATTCCTGACCAGCTTAAAAGAACGCAAACGCACCAGCCATTTTTTGCACATCTCCGACGAAGAACATCCCGTCGGTGGTCAACTGATGGGCGCCGATCCAGAAAACTTCGCCGCGGGTGCGGTCAAACTGGTTCAAGCCGGCTTTGACATCATCGACATCAACTTTGGCTGTCCCGTCAAAAAAGTGCTCGGCCGGTGCCGCGGCGGATTCCACCTCGGTCAGCCGGACATCGCTTTGGAAATCGTGCGGCGGACTCGCGAAGCAGTGCCCGACGAAATTCCGGTCACGGTCAAAATGCGTCGCGGCATCGATGACTCCGCCGAAAGTTACGACAACTTTTTCAAGATTCTTGATGGGGCTTTCGACATCGGCGTGGCCGGCATCACGGTTCATGGCCGAACCGTAACCCAACGCTACATCGGTCCGTCCAAATGGGAATTCTTAAAAGAAGTCAAAGCCCAGGCTGGCGACAATATTATTTTGGGAAGCGGCGACTTGTTCACCGCCCAAGACTGTTTGGACATGATCGAACAAACCGGAGTCGACGGCGTCACCGTCGCTCGTGGTGCCATTGGGAATCCATGGATCTTCAATCAAACGCGAGCCCTCGCGGCTGGCAAACCGCTGCCCGATCCGCCTTCACTGCACATGCAACGCGAAGTCATCCGCGAGCACTACGTGTTGGCGGAATTGTTGTACGGTGAAACACGCGTGGGGCCGTTGATGCGAAAGTTTGGGATCAAGTATTCGATTTTGCATCCGGAGTTTAAAGCCGTTCGGTCTGCGTTTGTAAAGATCCGTAGCCGTGAAGAGTGGGAAGCGGTTTTAGCAAAGTTTTACAGCGAAGACCTGCCCGGCTGCCACCCCGACGGAAAAATGCACAAAGCGTCAGGCAGTGGAAATAACAGTAATAAAGCCAAAGACGATCAATCCGAAAGCGGTTCGCCATGAAGGCCGCCACGATCGCCGAACTAAAACGGACGCTCGTCACGTTGGACCAAGGAGAACTTCTGGAAGCGGTCCTGCGGTTGGCTCGTTTTAAAAAAGACAACAAAGAACTGCTGACCTATTTGTTGTACCTGTCCAAGAACGAAGCCGCGTACGTCAATCTGTTGTGCGAGGGGATCGACGAGCAATTTTCGCTTACGCCAAACGCACACAAGAAGACGTTGCGAAAGCTAATTCGCTGGATGGACAAATGCTTGCGTTACTCGGGCAATAAAGAAACCGAAGTCCAAGTTCGGATCCATTTTTGTCGCTCGTTGCTGGCCAGTGACACGCCATTTCACAAGTACCCGGTGATGAACAACATGTACTTGGGGCAACTGAAAAAAATCAAAAAAACTGTCGTAACGTTCCACGAAGACATTCAGTACGACTGGAATCTTCAGTTGGAAGAGATCACACGGTAGTGTGTTCATGCACTGAGTAAAAGGCGATGTTCAAATCGAATGTTCGGTTTTCGGTTTCCGCGAACGGCTTCACGTAGCGATCGTCCGAAGCGCACAGCACCATGGTTAGTCTGTGATACGCTGCAACGGTTGGATCATGAGTCCGAGGGTTCGTTGAAAGGCGCAGGCGAAACGGGGGCCTGTTGGTTTTGCGATTGCTTGCGGCGTTGGATTTTTGCCATCAAATCGATCATACGTTTGCGAAGGTGTGCGATTGGGCCGGACACGGGATGTCTGTTGATGGTTTCGAAAATTTGATGAGCCTGATCGAGTTCGGATTGAAGTTGTTCGATCTGAGCGTTCAGATGTTCAATCTCTCGTCGCGAATGAGAAAGCTGGCATTGTAAAACCGTTCTGTCAGATTCCTGAAACTCAGCCGCACCGTATAACGTCGTATGGTTAAAGCGGATTTGCTGCTGCTGCGGTTGCGGCAGCATGTTGGGGGGAAAGCTTAACGGCTGGTCAGCCTCGATTTTTTGCTGGGCGAGCTCAAGCATTGCTGTGATCAGGTTCGCGAGGCGTTCGGTGGCATTGCTTTCCAAGTACAGCGCGTCGGCAAGTTGTTGTTGCTGGAACAGCATGCGTGTTGGATTGCGTTCGGCCATCTGAACAAGCGTGTCGGTAATGTGATCGGCCGAAGCGATGTCCCAGCCGGTTTGGACGTAATGAGGGCGGTTGTGGTAGTCCAGTTGAGCCACTGGTAGACCTAATCGCATTGCCTCGAGCATCCCGGTGGAAGGAGTCGTAATGACGGCGTCGACTTGTTTTAGTTGGCTGTGAAGATCGTCACCGGCGAGATTTTTTAACTGATTGTCGACCGCAAGTTCAGTTTCCAAACCGCGGGTCAGTCGCCATGTGAATTCGACTTCGCGACCGGCGATGCTGGGGTTGGCTCGTTGCCACACCATCAGGTCATTTAAGCTTTGACGAACGGTTTGTAGTTGCTGCGTGGTAAAGGCTGGTGTTTTGGCGGTCATCACCAGCACTCGCAACGGCGATTGGTCAGGCCTTTTGGTGTCGGGATTGTCGTCGGGACCGATCTTCAGGCGATCCAAACGCGGGATGCCAACGACTTCGACTTTTTCGGCGTTGCCCCAGTCTGCCAGTACTCTCGCCTGCGACGCACCGATGCAAGCGATCTTGTGCGACAGCGCTGGTCGCATCGCGTAGGGGCACGCGACTTCGTCGGGGCTGTTCTCCCAAGCGTTGCGCCATTCCAGAATTCCATCGATCATGTACAGCGTGGCCACGTTCTTTTCGGGCAGTTGTAAACTGGCTTCACGAAACGCATCAAAATGCTCGGTATAGAAAACCGCTAGGTCTCCCGCATTGGCTTGTTCGACGATCTGTTCCGGTGGTAAAACTCGCACGTCAAATCGCGACTTCAGCGGCGCAGCGTGATGCCCCGCGGTGTTAGGGTTGCCGGCAAAGTAGACTACGGGTTGCATCGTGTTTGCCCAGCGCTAAAACGGTCGAGGTCAGTTCGAGGCAGAGTGTTTGTTGGGTGAACGTTTGTCATAGTCGTGAGTAGTTTACCAGCGGTGCCAAAACGACAAGTCCACCGTCAAATTCAATTGAGTGGCAGCCTGAGTAGAGAGCCCACAGTTTACTCAAGACATCGCCGTTGGTGGGGGATTTGAAGCGATGCTTTCTCGCTTTAAGCCGGGAAAAAACGTTCTGACCGGCGCGGTCACTCTGAGTGGAACCGCAAAATTGAAAAATAGCGGTAACCAATCGTTAGGATGCGTTACCGTCGTTGCTTGCTTGCCGCCCTTTTTCACCGAAAACCGAAAACCGAAAACCGAAAACGAGAGGCGGCGATTGGTGGATTGGTTAAAGGCTTGAGGCAGTGCTGGCTTCGGATTCGAGGGCTTCCACCACTAATTTGATTTTGAAAGGCTTCGTGATGAATCCATCGAACCCAGCACTGTAGCATTTTTGCTGGGAACTGACCGTCGCGTCCCCGGTTATTGCATAGACGGGCACATTGCTGTTCGGGGAGTTGCGGATCTCTTTGAGGACGTCGAATCCGGAGCTCTTGGGCATTCGCAAGTCGAGCAGTACAAGATCGGGTTGCCAGCTTTTGACCAGGGAGATGGCTCGTTCGAGATTGTCAGTGGTCTCGCATAGAAGGCCCTGCGATTTGAGTTGAAGTTGCAATGTGTGGCGAATCATCGGTTGGTCGTCAACCACCAAGACTCGCTTGGCCGATAGCGCTTTTGAATCATCTTGTTCATCCGCGGCCCCCGCGAAGTTGCCGTCGGTTGGCGGAGGGCAAGAGTCGATGGTGGCTACTGGCAAAGTAGCTCGCACACGCGTTCCAATGCCTAGGGAGCTCGACAGAGTTATTTTGCCGCCAAGGCATTCAACTAATCGCTTCGTAATGAACAACCCTAGGCCACTTCCGTCGAGCGTCGAAGCGTTGGTAGCTTTGGTGAAGCGTCCAAAAACCTCGTCAATTTGACTTTTTTCGATGCCAATTCCAGTGTCGTTAACATCGATCACAAGCTCTGCTTTCGAAGGCATATCGAGTTTGCGCAACTCGAATGTCGCAGTGATACTTCCGTACTCGGTGAACTTGCATGCATTGCCCAGCAAGTTGAGTGCGATTTGTCGGATCTTGGTTTCGTCAGACGAAATTAAAGTGTTGCGATCGCCTTTGAAAACGCATTCGAAACGCAGCCCTCGCTTGGTCGTTTGTTCGGTCATAATGCCGTAGATATCCTGCGTCGTCTGCGCTGGAAAGAACTCGACAAGCTGTGGTTCTAAACCGTTCGTCTCGATTTTTGAAACCTCCAAAATTTTGTCGACGAGTTCTCGCAGGTGGAGGCTGGAGGCTTGAATTCCGCTGACGAAATCATTCTGAGTTTTGTTGGACATCATCAGCAGTTCGCAATAGCCCAAAATCGCAGTTAAAGGGTTACGAATTTCGTGGTTGATTTGTGCTAGGAAATCACTTTTTGCCTGATCGGCCGCGTTCGCTTTTTGCATGGCATTGTAGAGCGAACCGGTTCTTAGTTTGACGATGTCTTCCAGTGAATTGCTTTTTCGACGGAGCAAGTAATAGCAGCCACCAAGCAGCGTGCAAACGGTCAATCCCAATGCAAGTGCTGTGCTCAGGTACCAAACTCTCACTTGAGCTGCATTGGCAATTTCTCTGTTCCGATGGTCCGCCTCTCGCAAGTTGCATTCCATGTCCCAAAACTTTTCCGAAGAATGTTTAAGGAAACTGATTTCATTTGTCTGTGTTTCGGCAGACGCATTGAGCACTCGTGCCATCCAGATGTTGCTTTTTTCTTTGTCGCCTAGGCGGTTGTATGCCGCAGCAACAAATAGAGCAAATTGCTCGAAAGGAAATACGTTGCTCGGGTTGGCTGCGATCTTGTCAACAACGGCAATGTCATCGCCCAACGCCAATTCCGTTATCTGTAAATAGTTGTTGCACGCGTTCAAGCTAATCGTGTTGTGGACTGCTTCCAAGTGAGGGATGGCGAGGACTAAGATTTTGCGAGCCTCAGTAGGTTCGTTTCGCATAATGTAAGCCCGTGCGAGTCGGGATAGCATATTACCTAAACAAGCCTGCCGTATCGTTGTGTCGCCGGTCGGTTGCTGTGTTTCGGCTTGGAGCTTTTGAACGGCGTTTAGTACGTGGTCTCTGAATTCCGTAGATTCTCCAGTCACGAACATGACGTACTTTGCATCAGGTGACCCCGGTGAAATTTCCTCAAGTAACTTCGCTACTTCACCTGCTTCGGCAAGTTGATGCAGATAAATCATGTTCGACAGCAGGCCACGAAGTGCAACGATTTTTAACGATTGCTCTCCATGGTGATTGGCAACCGAGTAGCCATGGTATGCATGCATCGCCACCATGTCGGATCGTCCCAAAAACATTTGTAGTTCCGTTGAAGCCACATACGTCAATGCAAGTGTGCGGTCGTCGTCGACATGGTTGGCAATCGCGCGAGCACGTTGGACTTTCCTGAGGCCAGCTTCGAAATTGTGCTTTCCCCACTTGCCAATTAGTTTCCCTGAGTACAGCAGAAGTTCGGCACGAGCGACTGACGGTTCCGCTGGAATCAACGCCTCGCATTCTTCGACTCTGTTTTTCCATTGGTTGTCCCAGTGGCCGGTCGCAATGTTGGCGTAAGCCAGGCGGATGATTCCTCGGGCTTTTGTTTCGTTTGGGTTCGTGGTGCGGGCGGCAAGCCGAATGATTTCATTGGCGGCATGCTTTGCGGTTTTGCGGTCAAGACTACCGTAAAGAGCGTTGTCGAAAAGTTTTACCTGGTGGGTGATTTCTTGTTCGACAGTCGAGGGACTTGTTTTTTGAGATCTTGAATAAAGCGCGAAGCTTGCAATTGCAATGATGGAGAAGACACCGGCCGATATGAATAGGTTCTTAGGCATCAAGTCGCCTGCGTGGAAGAGTTGGGAGTTTAGCGACGAGCAAAATCTTTAAGTAAAAGAATCACTCGGATTTGCGAACAAATTTATCATGAGCTATTTTAACGAGCAAAGCTAGGCAAACGGACAAAAAACACCCCTAATTCTTAGGGCGGCCTTTATCTTAGGGCGGCCTTTATGAGGGTTGCCTTTTGGAGAGCTTGTCGCAGCCTCGCGACTCGGCTACTCAAGTTGCGTGAGTACGTCGGCTGTGATTGCCTCCGCTCGTATGAGCTACCGCGGCGGTGGCTGCGACAAACTGTGCAGGTTTTTCTGGCGGTTGTCGTTTGTGATGCCTTAGGTGATGCACCCTGATTGGGTAGGGTTGTATCGGTGGGATAGCGAGTGGTGTCGCGGAATTCGGACGACCTGTTTTGGCTACGTGTATGGCAGCGGCGGAGAACTGGCATA